>CAZQTM010000183.1:0-3062 GCA_964595855.1 uncultured Lachnospiraceae bacterium
GTTCCAAGTTCACCATATAAGATCAGCTTTTTTTCTATCTCTGTATCTGCCTCATCTCCAGACAAGTACAATTGATTACCATAAATACTGATGTATTTTTCATTATCCTGCATTTGTTTTTCGACTAACTTTGCTAATTTACCTGTTATCTCGTCATTTTTATTACAATCTGCAATAAAACTCCGTAATGCTGTAGTTGCTAGAAAACCTGCTGCAATACATGCAACTGCAATCATAATGATAAGGTTAAAGAACAGCGTTAATAATATATGATTCTTATGTACAACAATCCTCTTTCTCATTCGTAATCCCCACACTTTATTTCTAAAATAATATCATATATCTGTATTTTTATATAATATATTTACTTAACATTAAGTAAAATTATATAACATAATATACTCCTGTTCATTTTCGCCAATCACTCTAAAACCCACTTCTTGATACATTTTAACGGCATAATTATCCTTTTGAACGGCAAGTGATGACTTTTCATATCCTTTTTCTTTTAAAAATTGAATCATAGATTTCATTAGACTTGATCCTATTCCTCGTTTTCTATACTGTGGATATACAGATATTGCAAATTCCGGTGTTACATCATCTACATGACCAAAAGCTTTAATACACCTCACCCATACAGCACCGACAATTAATCCGTTTTCTTCAGCAACCAGACAGTAATCATCCTCTTTGGTTCCAAATTCATTAATATATATCCATATTGCCGGATCCTGAATTACTGTTCTTGGCACTAGGTTATTACTATCTTTTTGATAAATTGCCTCATATATAAAATCAGTTAATAGCATAATTTCATTATTTTTAATTGGTCTTATCTTCATTTATTCCATTCCTTATATAATATAAATTTCCAAATAGGTCCATTTATTTTATCTGATAATGTCATTGTTTGTTTTGACTCAATTATTATATCTGGTTGAACCAATAACCTTTTCTAATTATATCATTAATATATATAAATTTACATTATTTTACCATTAAGACATTCGTTTAATAGAATTTTAGGGTTCTGTGGTACTTGCTCCTTTTGAAACTTTTCGTAAATTATTCTTTATTCTATGGACTTTAAAGACTCTGCCATATCAATATGTGCAAGTTTCCTGGTCATAAAAAGATTGACTACCATTGCAAATACAAATGTCAAAAGAAAGCTATAAAGATAGCTTGCCAGATATATCTGTATCGGAAAATTCAAAAAATCTATATCTACCTTTGACATCACAAAGGCATGAAGAGCCTCTCCAAGCGGTAGTCCAACTAGCGCACCGAGTCCGGTCAGCACCAGATTTTCCCTCATCACATAGTTATTTACTTCCGCAGGGAAAAATCCAAGTACCTTAATGGTAGCAATTTCTCTAACACGCTCTGTAATATTAATATTTGTCAGGTTATATAAAACAATAAATGCCAGAGCGCCTGCACAGATTATCACTAAAAGCACCACATAGTTTAAGCTTCCGATCATATTCGAAAAACGCTCCCGAAACACATTACTGTTTGAAACCGAAGACACATGCTCCAATTCAAGTAATTCCTTTGTAACTTGATTTACACTCACGTCATCTTTATAGCAGGCATAAACTGTTTTGTACTCCGGAGCTTTTCCAGTCAGCTCTTCGTAAGTGTTTCCGTTCATATAAACGTAATTATTTACATAATTTTTACAGATTCCGGACACTGTTACCGTTATCTGATTCAGGTCTGCATCCTGTAATATAATGTGGCTCCCCTTTTTTACACCCAGTTTGAATGCAGTCTTATCGGAAAGAATTACTTCATCATTCTCCGGAAAATTCAACATATTTCCACGAGTATCACAGAGCTTGATGAAATCTTCCAACTGTTGTGGCTCCTGTGGTACAATTCTGGTGACCGATTTAGTAACTTTACCGTTTACTACATCCAGTTCACCCGTATCTACAACACAATAGCGTTCTATGATATTCGAAATCGAAGCAGAAAAATCTTTTATAGTCCAGTTTTTATCTAATTCTAATTCTTGTCTCTGTTGAATTACGCTGTTCTGACCTGTCGATTCAACGTGCAGTGTTTCATCCAAATTCAATGTCGCATCAAATTTTTCGATTTCTTCATATTGTAGATTAATAATATTTGAAATAGAATCTTCGATTCCAAATCCTGTTACCAGTAAAGCAGTACATCCACTGATTCCGAGAAGCATCATAAAGAATCGTTTCTTGTATCTTATTATATTTCGTGTTGACACCTTCTGCATGAAACTCATATGTTTCCAAATTGCCGGAATCCTCTCAAGTAGAATTCGCTTTCCATTTTTCGGTGATTTAGGCCGAATCAGCTCTGCCGGCACACTGTGAAGCTCATAATAGCAGGAGAAGTAGGTTGCACCGCCTGCACATATCAAAGCCACCAGGACCACTGCCACTGCCAAAATCGGATCAAATACAAAATTTATTGTCCCTGAAAAATCATACATGATACCGTATGCTCGCCAAATTACCATAGGAAACAGATAACATCCCACAAAAAATCCCATTATTCCTCCTACTAATGCTGCACTACAGGAATAGAATAGGTACTTATTCATAATTTTCATACGACCATAGCCAAGTGCTTTTAAAATACCAATCTGCGTACGCTGTTCCTCCACCATACGGTTCATGGTTGTCATACACACTAATGCTGCCACTAGAAAAAAGAAAATTGGAAACACATTGGAAATTCCCTCCACAATGGAAGAGTCATTCTGGAAGCTGACATATCCAATATTGGTATCTCTTCCAAGTACATAGACCTTACGGTCCTTCATGTCATCTTTTGCATCTACAAGTTCATTCTTAGAATTCTCTAACTTTTGCTTTGCATCTGTCAGTTCCTGTTTTTTATCTTCAAATTCTGATTCCTTTTCTTTAAATTCCTTTTTTGCATCAGAAATCTCCTGCGCTCTGTCAGAAAGTTCTTCTTTTGCCTCATCAAGATTTTTTTGTCTGGCATCCAGTTCTACTTCCGCTTGAACAAGACCTGCCTGCATAATAAGAAGATCATCTCCCGGTGTCATT
>CAZQTM010000183.1:3162-4530 GCA_964595855.1 uncultured Lachnospiraceae bacterium
CATTTTCTGTTAAAAAGTTCTGGCTTATAGCTCCTTCTGCATTTTTCACATCCGGATTCTCTTTAAATTTCTGTACATCCTCATTTTCAAAGCCAAGCGTACTTACCAGCATGTAATCAAAAAAGTGATGTTCATCCAGAAACTCCTGCGCCGTATCTAACATTGCCGGCTTAGTAATCCTAAGTCCAGCAAAAAAGCCCACTCCGAGAGCGACAATGGATAAAATAGCAAGATATCGTCCCAAACTTTTTTTGATTTCGCGCAAGGTTGTCTTTTTCATCATAGATTTCATATATTTACCACTCGATTTCTTCTACTGGTGTAACTTTCTCATTGAGCTGCATATTCTTGATCTTTCCGTTTTTTACCGTAATAACCCTATCTGCCATTGCAGTAAGTGCGTGGTTATGAGTAATGACAACCACTGTCATACCTACGTTGCGGCAGGTGTCCTGTAACAGCTTCAAAATAGATTTTCCTGTTTCTGAATCCAGTGCTCCTGTCGGTTCATCGCACAGAAGTAGCTTCGGATTCTTGGCTAATGCCCTTGCAATTGCAACTCTCTGCTGTTCACCACCAGAAAGCTGTGCCGGAAAGTTGGAAGCTCTTTCCTCCAGTCCTACTTCCTTTATAATTGTTATCGCATCCAGCGGCTCCTTGCAAATTTGGGCCGCAATTTCGACATTTTCTACTGCAGTCAGGTTCTGAATTAGATTGTAAAACTGGAATACAAATCCTACATCATATCTGCGATATGCTATCAGTTTTCTTTGATTAAAGGCTGATACTTCTGTACCATCTAAGAAAATACTCCCCTCTGACAAGGTATCCATCCCCCCAAGAATATTTAAAATTGTGGTTTTTCCTGCTCCTGAAGAGCCTACAATTACGCAGAATTCTCCTTTTTCTATCTCAAAACTCACGTCATTTAATGCATGAATATCAACTTCTCCCAAATTGTAGATTTTCTTCACATTTCTAAATTCTACAAATGCCATTTTGCACCACATCCTTTCCGTACTTCTGCCTCTGCCGTGTTTTGGACTCTATCGGCAATGTTTAGACTTTTCTTGTACTTTATTTTTTATCTATTAGAGTATAACTCCATTTTCGATAATTTAACTGTTCTGATAATATAAAATTTGTATGAATTACATTAGCTGAAATAAAAAAATAACCCTGAAAGCTTTATATAGCTTTTCAAGGTTATTAAATTAAATGAGACATCGGGGATATCGATCAAGGGTTCGAACCCCCTGATACTACCTAAATAAAAAAGAAACAAGGTCTCATGACCTCATTTCTTTTTTATTAATGAGACATCGGGGATTCGAACCCCGGACAACTTGATTAAAAGTCAAGTGCTCT
>CAZQTM010000184.1:0-4528 GCA_964595855.1 uncultured Lachnospiraceae bacterium
CACTCTCTTTGATTTTCAATAAATATGGAATGTCAACACTTCCAGCTGACCAACCTATCACAACAACATGATCTATTTTATCTAATTCTCTGAAAAATCCCCTATGAAAATCAATTATCGAATTAGTATCCTTAAATAAAGCATCCAAATAATCAGCTATCGCATCCTGAATGCTAGACTCGCCTTCATCATATTCTTCATCTGATTCCTTAGCCCACTGACGATGTTTCTCACTTTCAGTTTTATTACAATGTCCCATAATTGGTGAAATGTCTGAAACGCTTTCAACACTGCCATGAATATGAACAACATCCTCAATCTGATATATACGTTCTAATACATCTGTATAATTAAAATTTAAAAAAAGGTCTTTATCATTACCTATTAACTCTTTCTTCCTTGGAAGAATGCCGCTAGTATCAATCTGCCCAATCCACTCATTCACATAATCCTGAAGCATATTAACAAAGCCAAACTGTTCTCGCCAATATGCATCCATTGTGTCACGAATACCAATATTTCCTCCATCCAAATCCATATCATCTAGAATACAAGAAGAAAAATCAAGCATATCAGTGACATCCGGATTACCCATCGATTCTTCAAATGCACTCCAAAGATCTTTATTAACTGCTTGGTTCCATCTTTCTTGAGCCTTTATTGTATACCAAGGCTCTGTGTCATCCAACTGCTGTATGCCATATAGTTTTTCAAACTCTATTAAAAAATCTGGGTACTCCTGTTCAAGAAATGTTCTAAACTTCCAATAATCTGTATGGAGTCCATGCGCAACATCAAATCCATTCCCAATAATATACAGTTTTTTCATCTCGTCCTTACCTCTTCAAAATATATTATATCCTCCAAGATTTATAAAGCAAAAATACAGTTTGCATCTCAATCGCACATTTGCATTTGTTAAATGATCTATTACAGCAGGAGGCTTTATTTTTCATTTAACTTTTTTGTTTGTATCTATATATTCATATTTCCACAATGCTTTTGGAAACCTTTGGTATTCTTTTATTTTTGTATTTGCAGGCATTGCAACCATCAATAATCTTCTCGGTCTAGTCATTGCAACGTATGCGATTCTCATAAGTTCAGTGTTCAAATCACCCTTTTCCAAAAAGCTTGGAGTAAGTGTTTTACCTGTTTTACTCTTTATTAAAAGTAAAATAGCATCATACGTTTCTCCTTTCACCCCATGAACAGAAGATCTTGTATACTCATTTTGTTGTTTCTTTTCAAAAAATCTTATAACTTCAATATTTTTAAAATGTGGCACTTTTTTATCGTTCAACTTAATCTTGATTACATCACTTAATTGCTTATTCGCGTGAATTGGTATTCTATATTTAGACGTCAAATTCGAAAAATGTGCTTTATACAGACTAACCCATTCCCCAATAGCTATTTTAATGCACGGAGCATCACTAACTAAATCAATGATAAACTCAAACCATAAACTTGATGAAAATGTATTATCAATTATGGTTTTCATTTCAAACCCTTCTATTTGCTCTCCGTAAAATATGCAAAATGCTGCTTTAGATGCAATAGATATAGCTTTCTTTCTTGAACCATATTCCCATTCATATCTTGAGTGTGCAAACCACTCTAATTCTTTACTTTTCCACAACCCCATAATATCTGTATCATCATGTATGCGTCCTCTTGTTAAAACAGCCACTTTTTTAGGTTCAATCTCTATATTCATCTCTTTGCATTTTTCAATAAAATACTCGTTTATCTTTTGCTCATTATTTCCATTTGTCAGCAATAATATAGGTTTTTCATCTTCATCCTTATAAATTCCAATTGCACTATTTGGTAATTCAATACTGACCGTTTCAGAAAAATGACAAGTTGAATTACATATATTTTGAGAACTACGAAAATTACCCGTTAGTTCAATTGTATTCCATTCAGTCTCTTTCATTTTCTGTAAAAAACATTCTGGAGTTGCATCCCTCCATTCATAAATTGCCTGATCTGGGTCTCCTACAAGGAAAAATGATTTAACTCCACCATTACTTAATAAATCAAAAACTGCCATTTGCTCAGCTGATGTGTCCTGTGCTTCATCAATAATGATAACAGGAAATCTCTCTGCTAATCCTTTGGCTATTTCAGGATATTTTTTTATTAACTGAAATGCAAATAATGCTGTTTCATTTTGAAAAACTATATTATTATCGGTCAGCATTTTTTTATATTGTTGACATGGTAATGCTTTTTGCTTTCCCCGTAATTCACACGTCACTAACTCTTTTCCTTTATAAAATTTTTTATCTATGCCATAACGAAAACCTTCTATATAATCAACGCATCCATTTCTATGGCATTCAGTTCTCCAATATTTATATGGTATTTTCCAGTTGTCTGTTAATGATATTTGCGGACGATTTTTATCGGATGTATACAAAAATCCATATCTTAAAACAATAAATTCATTTATAAAACTATCCACCGTTCCAACAAAATGAGGATAGTTTACACTTTGAACTTTTCCTTCTATTAATTCAATCTTCTCTAATACTTCCTTACTTGCAACATTTGTAAAAGATAGAACAGCAACCCCTTGGTGATATAAATTCCACGCATTTAGATATTTTATAAACTTATTTGCTACCATATAAGTTTTTCCACTACCTGGACATGCCTTAACAACGTTTTTTCCTTCGGCTAATAAAAATTCATTCTGTTCATCAGTAAATTTTTCCATAATCCACCTACTTTTCCGTCACGCAGTATATCGCATTCTCTATGTACTTTGGAATCTCTATCGCCTTTTCGATAGTTACACCATTTTCTTGGTCTTTTAATTGTTTATCAATTACTTCACATAAATATTGAGCTACCGCTGATTTGCATTTATCCCTTGAACGAATAAAAAGCCAGATGCATGCAGCCTTTTCATCAAGTTCATTTAGTGCATTCACCTTCGTTTCTAATTTTGATCCTAAATCTTTATATTCCTTTTTTATTGCTTCCAACAAATAATAAATATTATTTTCATGACAGCATAAAGCATATTCTAATGTCTTTATTGCAGGGTAGACTGAAATTGAAGTATTTTTACAAATGTCAATTAAATCTGAGCACCGTTCAGATATCTCTCCTTGCTTAAGTTTAGTAATAATACTATCATCAATCTCATCATAATCCAAATTTTTATCAATATAATTTTCTTCACTTTTTTTTGTACACCGATCATCGTCTGTTACAACGGCTATTTTATTAAAACAAATTGCAACTTTTTCTGATGAAAGGAGATTAACAAAAGGCTTAAAAGCAACACTATCGACATTCACTAATTCAACAGCATATTTATCAAACGGTCTGTTTATTAATTTAGCCAATTCCGGAATAAGAATTGCCTCGCTTATGCCTTCAACAAATAATATTCCTTTCGCAAAAAACAACTGTGATTTAGTAACATCAAGATATTTTTTTAAATATGCTTTATCCGAGTTACTAATATTAGTTTCTGTTAAGGGTAAACAATATTTTTTATGATCATTTTCGTAGAGCAAATTAACATTTTCAATGCCTACTTTTGAAGTCAATGTTGGCGAATGTGATGTATAAATAACTTGAATATTAGTCATTTCTGATTTTGTTGCTGATAAGAAACTATGCACCAGTTCTTGTAATTGAGGGTGCAAATGAGCTTCTGGCTCTTCTATTAATAATAAATTTTGATATATTCCACCTTTATCTATTTCCATGTCACCTAACACAGCTGACATAAATAACAGGTTATTATATCCCAATCCATTTTGATACAGTTCAAATGAACCATTTGCAATCTCTTTTATCCTTTTAAGTAGTCCTGTATCTATGTCGATATGTTTATTAAGCAAAGTAACATCAAAATATATACCCCTATCTCTTCTCTGAATCCCTTTACTTTCTTGATGCTCTTTCATATATTTGTCAGCTAATACAAAACAGGTCTCATCTTTTGAAATAATCACCCATCTTGGCTTCACCCATGCTCTAAGTGACGAAGCTATTGAATCAAATCTTGGTTCTATTAATCCTATATCAATTTCCTGTTGTAAAAGTTCTTGTTCAATTTTCAACAGATTTGAATTAATAGTTGATTTTGCTTTCTTTATTTGATCTTTTTCTAATAATGAGTTATTAGCTGTTTCAAGTATTTCAACCAATTCATTTCGTTTTTCATCTTCAGGTACTAAATTTCTTAACAACTGTGCCAATTTGCTATTCTTTGAAGGTCTTAGTTCACTTTCAGAATCACGCAATGCACCAAGAAAAACAACTTCCATTGCTTCAAAAGTATCTGAAGAAAGCTGATTTCCTTCTGTTCCAATTCCCCAATGAGTTACTTTTACTTTTTCTAAACCATTTGGAGCGATATATTTTTCAAACTTTATATGAAACTCTCCTCCAGATGCATTTTCACTAACTGGATTCCAGATTTCAATTAGCACTTTAGGTACATCTTCCAAATAAACATCAAATTGAGCGAACCCCACTGACTTTCCATCATCACCCA
>CAZQTM010000185.1:0-4505 GCA_964595855.1 uncultured Lachnospiraceae bacterium
AATGAACTACTGAAAAAATACGTGGAAATGGGAAAGAAAAATTCATTCGTAGTTTATACCCACGCTCTGCAGAAAGTAGACTTAAAAGATAAGAATAACCCGAAAGTTCTAGAAGCATTAATGCTTTATACTACATCCATTATGAATAAATATTTAATTAAATATCAGGAAACCCCGGATGAATTTTTTAAAGATATGCAACAAATTCAAAAAGAGATAAAAGAATATCTGGATTTTCTAATAAATGGTATCGCAAATGTTAAGGAGGACTAAAACATGAAGAAAATTGGATTGTTAAAAGGAATTCGGTTGTGCAAAAAATATACAAATGCAGATTCTACTAAACGAGCAGAGATTCAAAAACAAAGGCTTTCTGAATTAGTTCAATATGCTAAAATGAATAGTCCTTATTACCACAACTTGTATCACGAAATTAAAAATAATTTTGAACTTTGTGATTTGCCCCCTGTTAATAAAGTTACCTTAATGGAAAACTTCGAACAGTGGGTTACCGATTATAATGTGCATCTTGAAGACCTGTATAAATTTATGGAGAATAAAGACAATATCGGACGCAAATTCATGGGTAAATACCTCGTTTTTACAACAAGTGGTTCTACCGGTAATCCTCTTGTAACAATAGTTGATAAAACATCCAACAATATGATGACTGCAATCAATGTGTTGCGCTCCTTTACAAGAAAAGAAGATTTAATATCCTTAATGATGCATGGTGGAAAAACGATTGGTATTTTTGCAACCGGAGGTTTCTATCTGGGCAATAGTTCCGTGCGGGCTCGTCTTTTATCCATGCCTTGGAAAAAGAAGCAGATTAGAGTTACCAGTGCTCTTCTACCCATACCCCAAATTGTTGAAGAACTGAACCATTTCAAGCCAGCTATGCTTGGTGGTTATCCTTCCATCCTTGAACTGTTAATTGAAGAACAGATAAGCGGACGATTACATATTAATCCTGTTATTGTCATGACCGGTGGTGAGTATCTATCTGAGAATCTGCGTACACGTTTAGTGGATACATTTCATTGCTATGTTCAGACCTCCTATTCCTGTACCGAAGGCGGAACGGTGGCATGTGAATGTAGCGAACACCATTTTCATATCAATGAAGACTGGATAATTGTAGAGCCGGTTGATAAAAATAACAACCAGGTTGAAGACGGAGTACTGTCAGACAAAATACTTCTGACAAACCTTTTTAATTATTCACAGCCATTTATCCGTTATGAAGTTACGGATCGCATTGTCATGCATCATGAACGCTGTTCTTGTGGAAATCCGTCCCCATGGTTAACAATCGAAGGAAGAACGGATGATGTAGTAACTTTTAGTGAAAGTGGAAAAGAGATTAAGGTCGCACCGCTTGCCATTTATCCGATATTAAAGGAAGTGCATTCAATAAGAAGATTTCAGGTGCTGGTATATCCTGATAACAAGATCTGTCTTCGTATCATTCCTACTTTGGGATATTCAAAAAAAGATGCTTTTAAAAATGCCAGACTTGCATTATCCGACTTTTTAGCAACCCACTCCATACATTCGGTAACCATACTACTAGATGAGGAAGAACCAAAACAACATGATAAAAGTGGAAAGTTCAAGCATATTATAAATTGTTGCAAATAAAAATAAGACATCTTCTCCGGATTAAATAAAGAACGAAACCGTGGAAGATGTCTTTTAATTTACATTTATTCCTTCTGTTTATTCATAACGAAACAGGATAGTAAGAAAAATACAATTGCGGTAATTAGAACAACCAGCATATTGCCTGTTGTGCCCATCTCGTAGTCACCGTAGCTATAAATAACTCCGAGTGATTCTTTCGTTGCACTGATAACATCTTGAGGAGCACCTTCAAATACAGTTACCATTGAATCATGCATCATAATCTGACGAAATATGACTGCAGAATGAGAAATAGGGAAACATTTTATGACCCACTGAACACCACTTGGAAAACTTCCGATTGGAATATAAATTCCTGTTAAGAAACCAATTAATGTACCAATGATTGTACTTGCCGTTGCATATGCATTTCTGCTCTTAAATAAAGAAACCATAAATAGTACGATTGAAGTATTCATTAAATTGGAATATAAAATAAATGCAACTACTGCTAACATATATTTTGGGCTTAGTAATGATCCGTCTTCTACAACAATATATATTTCTGCAAGGATAAAAGCGATGAATGTCATTATGTTTCCAACAACATTTGCAGATATAAAGTACCCAGCCGCAAGTGCTGACTTTTTAACAGGAGCAACGTAAAAATCTTTTTGTATTTTATCACACCGATCCTTTACCATGGTTTCTAACATACCTGTCGTTGTGGTAACTCCTGTTACCGCAAGAATACCTGCCATAACCCAGTTATTTAATACCTCTTTAATTCCATCTGCAAAATCATAAGTATCTGCCCATACATCTCCAAGGAAAAAAATATATAAAGCAAGAATTACAAAGACTGCCATAAGAGAAAAAAATACGCTTGACTTATCTCTAAAATATAATTTTAAGTTTCTTTTAGCAAATGCTATCATTCTCTTATCTCCTTTCCCGTAATATTCAAAAATACATCATCCATAGAACCTTTGATTACACCAAATCCATCTATATCATCCCTACACAAATCCAGTACTGGTAGCGCTTCCATTGTATTTTGAAGACTAACTTCAAAATAATCAACTTTCTCTTTAAAATTAATATGCTCTCCACTTAATTTTGCTTTTAGGACAGTCTCATTTTTCCACTTCAACTGCAGTCTATCCTTTGCAAACTTTTCTTTCAGTTCAAATGGTGTTCCTTTTTCAGCAACCATACCATTATCCACAATAATACAATAATCTGCCTCCTGAGCTTCTTCCATATAATGAGTCGTCAGAAATACTGTCATTCCATTTGTCTTTTGCAGTTTTCTTATGGTATCCCAAACATTCTTTCTTGTTTGTGGATCAAGTCCGGTTGTTGGTTCATCCAGAAATAAAATTTTAGGTGTATGGATCAATCCCCTGGCAATATCTGCTCTTCTTTTCTGACCACCTGAAAGCTTACCATACGGACGATTTAAAAAGTCTTCAATCTCAGTTACTTTAGATACCCACTTAATTGCTTGCTGCAATTGTCTTTTGTTCATATGATAAAAGCTGCCACGTAGTTCAAGATTTTCTTTAACTGTTAACAAATCATCCAGAAGACTTTCCTGAAAAACAGTTCCAATGCTCTTTCTAATCTCATCATCCTGCCGTCCTAATGTATATCCGTTTACTGTAACTTTTCCACTGTCCGGCTTTAAAAAGGTGCAAATTGAATTAATTGTTGTTGACTTACCAGCCCCATTAGGACCTAAAAATGCAAATAACTTACCTGGTTCAACATAAAAGCTAACGTCTTTTACTGCTTTTACGTTTCCATATGATTTCTGTAAATGTTCTACTTCAATAATATGTTCCATCTTTTTTTTCCTTTCCTCTTGTTCTTTGCTTACTATATACAACAAATGAAAAAAGGTAAATATCAAAGCAGGTGACTGGAATAAATGAAATTATAACTGGTAATTTTTTAGGGGTAAGTTGCAAAAAAACTCATGGATTGCTAATTATAACAGCAATCCATGAGTCTTTTTCAGTCAAATATAATTATGAATGTTTTCTTTTCATAATTTCTTCATTCAATGTATTTGCCAATCTCTTATCTGAATAATAAACACTTAAACATACTATGATATATACCAATAAGACGAGAATGAAAAAAAATGCTCCCTGAAGCAAAGTTTGATAAAAATCTAACCACTTTGCTGTACACAATAATACGAGTTCCAAAGTGATAAAATGTAAAACTTTACGTACTCTCCACTGTTTTTCTGTCAGTTCTTTTGGAGAATAAAAAAGCAGCATTGGCAAGTCTCCTAAAAAGCCAAAAACAAACATACTGATCAAGAAAGTGAGAGAGAAGTTTTCATCCGGAACAAATATACCACAATAGATAATCGTGGACATCATGGTGCAAAAATAAATAACGGGATATTGTCTTATCATTGATTTAATAATTGCTTTCATTTCCATAATCTATGCTCCTACTCCCAACATCTTTTTTAGGTCCGGCACAAACTGTCTGGAAACCATGACCTTCTCACCATTTTCCATGCTAACTTCAAATCTTCCACTTAACGCAGGTTTTATGAACTCAATTCGGTCCGAATTCAGTACAATAGATTTTGATCCCCTGAAAAAATGTGTTCCTGCCGTAATTTCTTCAAATTCGTATAATTTCAGTTTTGTCTCATATACACTATCTTTACAGTAAAGGAAGGATTTATTATCCACCGTTTCGAAATATAAAATTTCATTTAGGGAAAGCTTATGTATTTTGTCACCATCCATACCAATGATTGCATTAGACGTGGATTTTATCTGGTGAATTAATTGCAAAATATTATCATCCACCAAATGACATTTAAAAATAATTTCGTCTTCTTCCCTTCC
>CAZQTM010000186.1:0-3066 GCA_964595855.1 uncultured Lachnospiraceae bacterium
CTTGGTGTTGTGACCGATAATAAAGATATTAAGCGATATTGTCATAATGCTCTTGATAAGACCATCCTGCTTGGAAATATGACCAATGATATTCTTGAACATTCTAAAGCAGAAATGCATCAGTTATCTATGGAATTTGAAGAAGTGTATACTGCAAAATATTTTGGGAAACTTTGCGATACTCTTAAATCAGATGCATCGAGCCGTGGATTTACACTAACATATGGAATGATACCAAACCTAATCATTTCCCTCGATACTACCAGAATTGCTCAGGTAATGGAAAATTTAGTCGGGAACTCTTTTAAATATGGCAAAAAAGACGGTAATATCGAAATATCTTTTCATGAAAAGGATGATAATTTCTTCATTACCGTTAAAGATGATGGTCAAGGAATAGCTGCGCAGGACCTGCCTTTTGTATTTGATAAATTCTTCCGGGGTGACAAAGCAAGAACACAGAGCATCGCCGGATCCGGTCTTGGATTATCAATCGCAAAATATATTATTGAACAACATGGTGGAAAAATCGAGTGCGATAGTATTCTTTCACATGGTACAATCGTAGAATTCTATTTAAACTGCAATACTCCCACCACATCCATTCAGAATATAGATTAACTTTCTTAAACAGAAAAAGAAAACAGACCATGGTGGTTACAGTATGCAAATATTTTACCATGCCCCTTTATGAGGAAACGCCCTTCTGCATTGCCCTGTGGATATAATTTAATCATTTCGTAGTGATTGAGTGTCAGATAAGAAATAAATGATATATAATGATTTTTACTCATTTCATGGTTTATCGTGACATAATATTCATTTTCTACCCGTTCAACAGAAATAATATGTTCAGAATCAGACTCTTCTGCTGTTAGCACTGGCAGCGAAACACCGCAACAGTTAACTGCACATTCGCCGGTCGTGTGAATGACATTCCCACATATAGGACACACATAAAATTTTGAATGTAACATATTTCCACAACGGTTTTGATTACATACTAGTGACCCTGATAGTAATTCCGCTACAGAAATTTTTAATGTCTCTGCTAATGGTTCTATTAAGCTTATATCCGGTAATCCTCTTCCGCTTTCCCATTTTGAAATGGTTTTGTCACTAACCCCTATTCTGTCAGCAAGTTCCTTTTGTGTCAGGGTCATCTTTTCTCGTAAAGTTTTAATTGTATTTCCTGTAACATAAGTATCCATAAATGATTACCTCCCTATGTCATTCATCATATCTATCATACACCAAAATAACAACCTACGCTTCGTAGAGTAAAATAAAGGAACAAACCATTACAACTTGGTTTGCTCCTTTCATTTTGTAAATTATCTCTAAAAATATTATTGATACTTGTTTTGTAATCTTTGAAGAATATCTAAATAGTATTGTTTCCTTTTTATAGTATCTTCTCTTTCTTCAAATTTACTTGTTTCATCATTCAGCTGATTACATAATTCTTCTGACAGATTTTTTGCTGCAAAAGGATAGGCTGCTGCATTTTCCTTTTCAATATGACGCATTAAAAGATCTCCATATCCAGAAGCATTCGTAATAATTGCTAACTTAGATTCGGCTGACTTTGTGTCTCTGTAATTCTTTATTGCCTCATCCAGCTGTTTCATAAATAATCTGCCAAGATCATGCTCCACAAGCATTCCATTCCTGATTAACTTATCTGCTAATGGTCCTAAATTTTTTAACATGATATCAAAAAGAATTTCTTCTTCCTTTCCGTGATGAATGGAATCAGCATAGTTACGACCAAAAGCAACCACAAATACAAAATCAGCTGGGTCCGGTGCTTTCCCTTCAATGGTAGCTATGCACATTTTCTTGACAACTTTTATAAATCGTATAATATTATCATGCTCTTCCACTAATAAATCAATTCCGTACATTGCTGATCTCCTTATTGATTTTATTATAAAAATATATTACATTATCCAATAATGCCAGTTCAAAAAGAAAGGACATAAAATGAAACAATACTTACCCACATTAAAAACAATGAGTTTATTTTCCGGAATTAAGGAAGAAGAAATATTATCTCTGCTTTCATGTCTTTCTGCTAATGTAAAACAATATAAAAAAGAAGAACAGATTATACGAAGTGGAGATAAAACTCATTATGCCTATTTAGTACTAAGTGGGACAATCCTGATTCTACAAGAGGATTTTTGGGGTAATCGTAATATTTTATCTAATTTTGAAGCAGGTTCCCTTTTTGCGGAAACGTATGCCTGTCTTCCCAATTCCCTAATTGAAGTAAGTGTGATAGCAAAGCAGGATTGTACGATCATGTGTCTTGATGTTACCAAGTTATTATCCGTTTGCCAGTCCGTCTGCTATTATCATACACAGATTATTAAAAATTTTCTTTCCAATATTGCCGCAAAAAATCTTTTATTAACAAAAAAATTAGAACATCTTTCAAAACATACAATCCGTGACCGTGTTTTATCTTATCTTTCCAGTGAATCCATTAGGAATCATTCGAATACCTTCAAAATACCTTATAATCGCCAGCAGCTTGCCGATTTCTTATGCGTTGATCGAAGTGCTTTATCAAATGAGCTCAGTAAACTGCAGGCAGAAGGAATCATAGAATATCAAAAGAATCACTTTATATTAATGAATGAGACAACGTAATCCTTAAAATGCTACAATCAGTAACATCTTAAACTGTTCTTTTGCATATACAGCATGTGGATGGTTTGCCGGCATAACAATAGAATCACCTACACGTAATTCATTCTTTTCATCATCAATTGTAATCTGACCGCATCCATCGAGGCAGATTACCAAAGCGTCACCACCCGACGCATGGGTACTGATTTCTTCTCCCTTATCAAAAGAAAAGAGTGTCATGCTAATGGCCTCATTTTGGATATAGGTTTTAGAAATAACCTGACCTTCCTGGTAGGTAACTTCATCTGCCAACTTTAGTACTTCTCCGATTTTAATATTCTTTAATTTGCTTCCCATCACGATTCCTCCTAACGAATTGTTTTCATTATACAATTATTCCAATATTTTCTCTTTTTAGTCAATAATTAT
>CAZQTM010000186.1:3166-4467 GCA_964595855.1 uncultured Lachnospiraceae bacterium
GTTTCAGTTATCGCATCTGTTACTTCTTCACCGAAGTACATTTCCATATCTTCTTCAACGGTTCCAATTCCACCGATTCCAAAATTATCTACCAATACTTTCGCAACATTAGGTGAAAGGAACGCCGGGAGTGTTGGGCCTAAGTGAATTTCTTTCACCCCGAGATATAATAAGGATAATAATACAATTACTGCCTTTTGTTCATACCATGCAATATTATAAATGATTGGCAATTCGTTGATATCTGCAAGACCAAATACTTCTTTTAATTTAAGAGCAATCAAAGCTAATGAGTAAGAATCGTTACACTGACCTGCATCTAATACTCTTGGAATACCACCAATATCACCTAAGTTTAATTTATTGTATTTATATTTCGCACAGCCTGCTGTTAAAATAACAGTGTCATTTGGAAGTGCTTTTGCGAAATCTGTGTAGTAGTTTCTTGTTTTGGCTCTTCCATCACAACCAGCCATTACCACAAATTTTTTGATTGCACCGGATTTTACAGCATCAACTACCTTATCCGCCAAAGCAAGTACCTGAGCATGCGCAAATCCACCTATAATTTCACCTGTTTCAATTTCAGTTGGCGCTGCACATGTTTTTGCAAGTGCAATAATTTCAGAAAAATCTTTTCTGCTTCCAGATTCGCCTTCAATGTGTTTACATCCTGCAAAACCAGCTGCACCTGTTGTAAACATTCTTGATTTATAAGAATCCTTAGGTGGTACGATACAGTTTGTTGTCATTAAGATTGGTCCGTTAAAGCTTTCAAACTCTTCTTTTTGTTTCCACCAGGCATTACCGTAATTGCCTACTAAATTAGTATATTTTTTAAGGTTTGGATAATAGTGCGCCGGTAACATTTCAGAGTGTGTATACACATCTACACCAGTTCCTTGTGTCTGGATTAATAATTGTTCAATATCTGCAAGGTCATGACCAGATACTAAAATACCAGGGTTTTTACCAACACCAATATTTACTTTTGTAATCTCCGGGTTTCCATAAGTTGTTGTGTTTGCTGTGTCAAGTAATGCCATACCATCAACACCATATTTACCCGTTTCTATTGTTAATGCAACCAATTCATCCGCTGTCATGGAATCATCCATTAATTGTGCTAACGTTGCCTGCATAAATGCATCAATCTCTTCGTTGTCATATCCTAATGCATTTGCATGTTTAGAGTATGCAGAAAGACCTTTTAATCCGTATGTGATTAATTCTCTTAAAGAACGAACATCTTCATTTTCTGTTGAAAGGACACCAACTTCTTTGGATTCTGCTTTTTCTTT
>CAZQTM010000187.1:0-4430 GCA_964595855.1 uncultured Lachnospiraceae bacterium
CCTGAGCGAGTATTTATAACGCATTCCGGTTGTGATGAGGCAGTAATCCAAAATGTGAAATCATATTTGGTGAGTTTAAACATTTTTGAAGAGATTTTAGTTACACGCGCCGGAGGTGTAGTTTCTTCCCATTGTGGTAAAGGAACACTTGGCGTTTTGTTTATTTTAAAATAATTTGTAAAAATGTTTTGAATTTGAATGATTGACTAATTTGGTACCAGTTGGTATTATTATTAATGAAAAACGGAGAGATGATCATTCGTCTCTCTATTTTAATGTATTTGGATAATGGGCATACAATATTATTACATAATAGGTATAGGTACATAAAAGTGAAAGTAAGAAAAAGAAAAAGAAGATATACAAAAACAAAGCGAACTATTGAAATCATATTAAGAATGGCGCTTTTCCTGTTCATTGTGGCAGGTATCATGGTTACCATATTTCATTTTAAAGATTCTGATTCAGTTAAAATCGATTTAAATGAATTAACCCCAGTGGAGTTGTCGGGATATAATACACAGGGTATGATATCAGCGAAAATGAACAAAATAGAAGGTTATGATGAATTCTTTAATACTGTGTCAGTAGAATTTAGTAAAACACAGGGACTTTCCAATGGTGATAAAGTTGAAATGGAGTATCATTATGATAAGAAGGTTGCTAAAAGTCTGGGGCTTAAGATAAAGGCGGATGATGAAGTAGTAGCGGTAGAAGATCTACCTATTGCAAATGAAATTTCCTTAAATACTTTATTTCAGGATGTTGAGATTAATTTTTCCGGTATTGCTCCTATTGTCACAGCCACGATAGAAAATAAAAGTTCAGACCCATTTTTAAAGAATGTGCAGTACGAGATTAAGGATGCTAAGGACTATTATGATATCGATGATAATATAATCGTTGCTGCCGTATTTGATGAAGAGTCAGCAATAAAGAGCGGATACCATGTGGAGTCTGGAGAAAACGGATTTACTAAGACATTTACGATAAAAAATACAGATCGTTATATTACGAATTCTGATGATCTGACACAGGAGCAGATTAATGAATTACGGGATAATGCATTATCTCTGTTTGGTGATGCGAATGAGTTTGGGCTACGAATTTTTTGTGATGCGCACCTCATGCCGGTATATAAAAATGACAGAACAACTTTCAAGTGGGTCAATCCACAATTCATATCAGCTTATTTTAATGTTCTGACCAATGATTATATGGGTGAAGTGGGAACTCACATGAATGATGTAAAATTAGTTTTTGATGCTGTGATTACACAGGATGATGGTGTTTCCTGTAAAACGGAAGTGGTAGTGCGCTATCAAAACATAATCAAGCATGCTGATGGCTCAGTTGATCTTGCACTTGATTCCGGAAGTATTATCTCTGCTTCGGGAAGTGATGCAAATATCAAAAAACTAGTACGTAATACGGAGGATGAGAAATATCAGTCAGTAAAGATAGAAGGTGCCTAGTAAACTATTTTTAGATTAATGTCAGGGGAAAAATGGGAAAAAAAATAATCTGTTTCATAATACTATTACTGTGCAACTTATGGGGAACAGGATGCGCAGGAAATACAGATAATAATACATTTGCAGAAATTGAAAATTTGCAGATAAAGGTACCTGGATTACAAAAAGAATATAAAATGATCTACATCAGTGATCTTCACATTATTTCAGATGTTAATGAGGTTAGTGAAGAACACCTTCAGACGGTTCAGGCAAGAAAAGCATCAATGGTGAATCCTGAAGGGAAAACTGCAGATCATTATTGGAATGAATTAGCAGATAAAATTAATGAATACAATGCGGATATTGTTCTACTTGGCGGAGATATGATTGATTTCATGTCGCCCTCTAATGTTGCTTGCCTAAAGGAAGGACTGGAGCGTATCAAATCTCCAGTTATGTACGTCCGTGCAGACCATGATTATGCAAACTGGTATCAGAAAACTTTATCACCGGAAACAGTAAACGAACTTAGTAAAACGATCTATAGTAATGAGGAGATTTTTGCCAAGGAAATTGGAGAATTATTAGTTATTGGAATTAACAATAGTACAAGCCAAATTTCACCGAGTGCCGTTCTAAAACTGGAAGACGTACTTCATAACAATAAAAAGCCAGTTATTATATTAACCCATGTACCCATTCAGTCAAAAATAAATTATGAATTAGATAAAATGTCCAAAGCAGTTTGGCAGGAACGATCACTAATTTGGGGAAATAACTGCTATTACATTCCAGATCAGAATACAGAACAATTTATTGAATTAATTCAAAATAGAGATAACAACGTTGTGGCTATTTTATCGGGACATCTTCATTTTTCCTATCAAGGGGAGTTTACTCCAAGTATTACACAGCATGTTTTTGGCGCTGCATATGAAGGAAAGATAGCTGTTATTCATATAACAGAATAATTAAAATTTTGGAATCTTCTTTTTATAGAGGATTCTTTTTTTGCTGGACAATGAGCCAATTGTCAAGTTTATTTGAACATTTGGCGAATGTCGCGACAATCGAGTAGGAATCTACTCGATTAAAAATATTGTAGAAATGTAATATAAAATGTAATATAGAAATATACAATATATTAATTTATGCGGGGGTAGATAATATATGAGTAGTGGGAGAGATTTAGTAATAAATAGAAAAGATAATAAAATATCAAATTTCATTACTATCATTATACTTGTGATTTTATATATTATAATAGGAACCACGCAAAAATATATTAAATATCCGTATGTCAGTGGAGTTATCGTGCAGCTTAATGTTGCGATTTCTGTCTTTTTAGCAGTTCAAATCAAAGGGTATGGAAGTAACGTAGCCCTTTTCCTCAACACACTTTCTATTATTAATAGATTAGCTTTAATTTTTATGACGCACAATCTAGATTTATTACCAGGGGTATTTGTATGTACTAGTACAATATGCATTATATTAATTATTCGTGTTTACGGAAGAAAACTAAGACGTGCAATTGACACGCTAACATACCAGGCTAATTATGATATATTAACAGGATTGCCAAATAGAAGAAATCTGGTATCAAAAATGAGCTATACCGTACAAGAGGCAAGGGATCATGGTCTTTCGTTCTATATCCTATCAATGAATTTTAGTAATTTCAAGCTGATCAATGATTCAACCGGGCATCATGCAGGTGATGATTTATTAATTAATCTTGCGAATAGGATGAAGACGGTTATTCATAAGGAGGATTACCTAGCACGTTTTGGCGGAGTAGAATTTACCCTTATTATCAATAGTGAAAATACAGAAGAAGAATTGAAGAAATATGTTGATGATATTGTGGAAACAGTATCAAAACCAATGACGATTGAAAACAGGACGTTCCCAATAAAATGTGGCTTTGGCGCATCAAAGTATCCACAGGATGGTTCCACATCAGGTGAACTGATAAAATGTGCCACGATAGCATTACATCGTTCAAATGAAGAAAATAATGATGCTTTAGTCTGCTATGAAGACAGTATGTATAGAGAAATCACCAGACGTTTAGAGTTTGAAAACAAAATTCTGTGTGCTTTCAGACAATCAGAATTTTATGTTGTATTTCAACCTCAATATTATGCAGAAAATAAGCGAATGGTAGGATGTGAGGTTTTAATGAGGTGGAAGGACACAGAAGGAATGATTAGTCCTGGCAAATTTATACCGGTAGCAGAAGAAATAGGTCTTATTGTTCAAATGGGTGAATGGGTTCTTCGGGAAGCTTGTAGAGTGAAAAAGAAATTACCTACTGATTTGATGATGTCAGTCAATGTATCTTCCGTTCAATTAATGACTCCCGGATTTACAAAAATGGTTGAGGAAATTTTAAAAGAATATAATGTAAAGGGAGAAGAAATTGAGCTTGAGATAACGGAATCTGTGTTTATTTCTTCTTTTGAAACAGTATTAGATATTTTAAAGGAACTGAAAAAAATGAATGTAAGGGTGGCAATAGATGACTTTGGAACAGGCTTTTCATCATTAAGTTATTTGTGGAAATTACCGATTGATACTTTAAAGATAGATAAATCTTTTATTGATGACATTCATACAAACAACAATAAGAGAAGACTGGTGGATACAATCATTAGTATGTCGCATGACTTTAGAATGAGGGTTGTAGCAGAAGGGGTAGAGAATATTGTTCAGCTTAACTATATGAAAGAAAGTAAATGCGATATTATTCAAGGATTTCTTTGGGGAAGACCAGTGGAAGAAAATGAATACATAAAACTCTGTAATAATCAATAGCCAGTTGATTGAGTAGGTCCCTACTCGATTGTCTACGCATAAAAAAGGAACGCGTAACCCAGGCTACGCGTTCCTTTATCTACTATTATCTTTTTAATGTATCCAGATATTTCTTAGTTTCAGCTACCACAACTCCGTTTAATGCAACTAATG
>CAZQTM010000188.1:0-4393 GCA_964595855.1 uncultured Lachnospiraceae bacterium
TATCGCTTAAAATTATGATTGCTATCCAATACGGTTTTCCATTTTTAGCAAGAATGGTACTATACCAAGCAGCCGGTATAATATTTCCAGTTATATTGATTTCCGCAATTTGATCAACAATCGCATTTCCTGTTGAAAATTTATTCAATAACGCTTCCTCCTGTTTACTTTCAGAAACACCTTTGATATACTGTATTTGCGAGATAAAGTAACAAAAGGCGTTGCCTTTACTTTGATACCTCTGGTTAATTAATCAGAGGTATTTTCTTTTTGTTCCAATAAAATGCGGTTCAATTCTCTGAATAACGCATTACTATCTTTTATTAGTTCTTTTAATTTTTCTTCATCAGATACTTGGATAGACAGTTCTATCTGCTTATACAGTTTCTTCATAGCCAACGCTAACCTATCACTTTCATATTTTCCAATTGAAATCACGATTTCCTGATCAATTAAAGATTTTCTGTAATACTCTCCTTTGTGCATTCCTGAAGCAATAATTCTAGCTTCTATGGTTCTACGTTCCTCAATTGATGCTCGAAAACATACTGTTTGATTCCTTTTTCGATTTTTATCTAATCCTGACATTCCATACCCTCCTCATATAGTTGATTCAACTTTTCCGCCAACTCTGTTCTTTTTGTAGGATACAGATGTGAATAGGTGTTCAACGTAGTTTCAATTTTCTCATGGCCAAGTCTGTCTGCAATTTCTAACGGAGTAAATCCCATATCCACCAACAAACTGGCGTGAGAATGGCGCAAATCGTGAAGTCTTATTTTCTTTACCCCTGACTGCTTAACCCCTCGTTCCATTTCATGCTCTAAAAAATATTTTGTTATCGGGAGCAATCTGTCTTCTGGCAACGGTTTAAATAGGTGTTTGATGTAATCTTCTATATCCACTATCAAGAAATCAGATACTGTAATGACACGAATACCTTTATGAGTTTTAGGTGGTGTAACCACATCTCTACCATCCATCCTCTGACATGACTTTGTAATTGAAATTGTCTTATTCTGCAAATCAATATCACTAATCTGCAATGCCAACAGTTCCCCAAGTCTCATACCTGTCCAATAGAGAATCATAAATGCTAAATAAGCTTGTCTCTTATCCATTATTTCATCAATAAAATCACTGAATTCTTCTTTTGTCCAAAACTGCATTTCATCAGCTTTTGATTTTCCCATACTTCCTGCTTTTACACATGGATTGCTGTTCAAATCATAATAACGTACTGCATAATTAAAAATGGCGCTTAACTGATTGTTAATTGTTTTTAGATATGTCTGTGAATAACCTTGCTCCATCAATTCATTTTGCCATTTCCTGATATCCACAACTTTAATCTCGTTCACACTCTTGTCTCCAAAATATGGAATAATTTTTAAATTAATGATGTACTTTTTAGTTCGCATGGTGTGCTCACGAAGTCGCTTTCCCATATCCTCATAGTACAATTCGATAAATTCTTTAAATTTCATATTAAAGTCAGCACTCTGCTTTACGAGAAAATTTCTAAGCCATTCCTCTGCATCTCTTTTTGTTGCAAATCCTCTTTTCATTGATTTGTGTCTTTTTCCTTGCCAATCCGTATAACGATATTGAATTAACCATTTTCCTGTCTTTGGATCTTTTTCTGCTTTCATTTACTCCTCCTTATGCACCAAATCCGAAACAACGCTGTTCAAAGTATCTGGTTGGTACTTTTCCTGATACTACGATGAATCCTTGTTCTTTTAGTTCATCATTCATCTTTTTTACAATCTTATAAGAATGACCAACTGATACACCTAACATCTCTGCTACATCTGCAGCTGTTAAATACAATTTATTTGTATTCTCCATATTCTCACCTCCCGTTTTGTTTGTAGTGTTCTCGCTACATTTATATTATATGTAGCCTCTTCGCTACAGTCAAGTACTTTTTCAATTATTTTGTAGCGGATTGACTACACTTGTGTTAAACTACTTATTAGAAAGCTTGATTTTTTAGGAAAGGTGGTATTTTTATGACAGAGGGAGATCGAATAAAAAAAATCAGAGAGGTATTTGATATTACCTCAAATGATTTTGCAGAAATAGTTGGTATTCACCCTGTTACAATTCGCAAATATGAAACAAATAAAATGAAACCTAGTAAAGAACATATAGATAAGATGTGTGAAGCTTTGAAACTTCCACGTATGATTTTTGAAGGTATTCCAGAACAATATACCGATTACCAATATAGTGGGGACTTCTTTCAGCAGCTTTTCATGATGCTTGCTACAAATACCCTTTCGTTAAAAGGTAAATATAAAGATGATACATCTAATGAAAACGGATTTTTTTCACTTAATCCTGCATTATCAAACTATATTGTCATGAAGCAAAATGGAAATGTGATTCCTATAGAAGATATACAAATTGAATTTTCACTTAGTCGATTTAAAAATTCCACAAATGACGAATTACCATGGTTCCAAATGTGGATTCAATTTCTTCAACTTGCCGATAATGCAATGAACTCCTCTAAATGGAATGCCGAAAAGAAAGGCGAGACAAAAGATGAATACGTTGACAGACTTGCAGAACGTTCCGACGAAGTTCAATTAAAACTCATGCTAAGTCAGCATAGTTGGCATCAGTATATGAAAGGAATTGGTTCTACAGAAGAAGCACATGCAGCAATTCAACAGGTGATAGATGCTGGTGGAACCTACTATGATTATGTGAATGGATTAGATGCTCCTGAGACAGTTAAGGATCATCTTATTGATGAATATGAAAGATTGAAGATTATAGAAATTCTCGAACTACCTTCTTATTCTTATGAACCTGGAAAAGAATTTGATTATGATAAATATATTGAATTTAAAGAAGAACAGGATAAGGTAATTGCTAAATATAAGAAGGAACATCCGGAAGGATTCCGTTAGTATGTATGTCTCCCACTAGAAATAAATAGAAAGGAATACATGATTATGATAGATATAATAGATAAAAAAGGTATTGCAGATGGAAAGTTAGAACATATTTTTCTTGGAACAATAAAATCAAATAAAACAAGTGGCTTTCATTGTGATAAGAATTTTGGTGATGAAAAAGTCTACGCCGAAGCACATTTATATTCTCAATCCAAACGTGTTATTATCGCAAATCGAGATCAGAAAATATTTGAAGCAGATGTAAGAGAAAAAAGAACCTTTAGACTAAAAGACGAAAATGGAGGTCGATCAACATTCTTCAATGCTGATTGGTCTCGACAAGATGTCGTCGATTGTATAGCTCGTTTAAAAACGTCCGGAAAAACATTAAAGGAGTATAGTGGGATTAAAGGAATAAATCACCATAAAGTTTGCATTGATAAACTCACTGGAGTTGTTGTTGTTGATAATCAAGCATCAACTTATCCTTTATTAAAATACTAATATAAAAGCAGAGGTAAATAAATGATATTTGAACATATAACAATTGATTTATCTGAATATAGTGAAAGCACTCAGAACCAAGCGCATAGCAATACTTTGATTTTACTAGATGATACTACTGCTAATGGAAACGATAAAATTATAGCACAAGCAATTTCGCTTGATATTAGAGGGGATTTTGGATTCTTTCTTAATGAAGATTTACATCCTGCATCTCAGGAATTTGACTATGAATGGACTGGTAATTTATTTAATATAGTTGTGAGAAAATCAGAACATATAGTGTTAATATCTGAACTTATAGATGAAGAGGATAACCTACACATTGTTAATTTAGATGATTGGCTAGAAGCACTAGGAGACTGGAAACAATTCTACCTAAAGGAACTTGGATTTTTAGAATTTAATTCATTGGCATTATCACATATGTTTGGAATTTTGATTTTAGCATATGATCAAATGTTTCATGGACATTGCTCAACAGAAATGTTTACTGAAGCAATTAAAAAAGGAGCTGATCGTTATGGAGTTTCAACCTCAGTACTATACAGGGATTGTAGAAAAGTATGCGGAGTGTATGATATAGCAGACTTCTATAATTGGGCAATAGATTTACTAGAAATCAGATTTGTGCAGAATAATACATTGAATGAATTTATATTATCAAATATAGATAAAAAACGTAATAATATAAGACCCGTTATAAAAAAATTTTTTAATATAGATTTATAAATATGATTAAAATATATTCTATTCTTAACGAAAGCGACATACATCATTCCTTTACCTTATGAAACTTTTTACAAATACAACCTATGACTCTTAATTTAAGAATTTTTCATTTTGTACTCAAAATGTACTCAAAAGGCAAAAATATAACCCGAGATTCCGCTGTTTATGCGGTCTCCCGGGTTTGTTCTGTCTATTCAAACTCCTAATTTTCTTTTGGCTGTGTGGTGCCTAAAGCCCTATTTTTC
>CAZQTM010000189.1:0-4340 GCA_964595855.1 uncultured Lachnospiraceae bacterium
TCCAATGTCGAAGAAAGTCAGATTGTATCCGAAAATTTCTTTCTGTTCTCCATTTTCCACGCTGATTAGGAAAATTTTCTCTCCAATCATCTTGAAAAATTTAGGCTGTACTGTCAGTTTTGCTATGGTCATAATTGTTTCAACCAGTTCTTTATGACAATAAATATGAAGATTTCCTTCGTATTTATCCTTTTTCATCTGTGTTGCAATCATTCTAATCAGCCATACAATACCAAGTAAGTGATCTGTATGCTCGTGGCTGATGAAAATATCATGAATCTCGTTGAGGGGAATATCTGCTTTTTCCAGCTGGGTTAAAATTCCATTTCCGCCACCTGTATCTACCAGAAAATATTTCGTCCCTCTCTGCAAAGCAAAACATGTATTATAGCACCTAGTGACAGTTGCATTCCCTGTTCCAAGCATGATTAATTTTTCCATATTATTTTATCCTTCAGTATTATTTATTAGCGATAGCCACCTGTGCTGCTGCAAGTCTTGCAATTGGAACACGGAATGGAGAACATGATACATAGTCCAGACCAATCTTATGGCAATATTCAATGGAAGAAGGATCTCCGCCGTGCTCGCCACAGATACCGATGTGGAGTTCAGGTCGAACTTCTTTACCAAGTTTAATAGCCATTTCCATCAGCTTACCTACACCATTCTGGTCAAGTTTTGCAAATGGGTCATTCTCGAAAATCTTAGCGTCATAGTATGCTGATAGAAACTTACCGGCATCATCACGTGAGAAACCGTATGTCATCTGCGTTAAATCGTTTGTACCGAAGCAGAAGAATTCAGCTTCTTTAGCAATTTCATCAGCTGTGAGAGCTGCTCTAGGAATCTCGATCATTGTACCAACAGAATATTTCATGTCAGAACCAGCTGCTTTGATTTCAGCATCTGCTGTATCAACAACTTCTTTCTTAACATATTTTAATTCCTTAATGTCGCCAATCAGAGGAATCATAATCTCTGGTACAAGTTTCCAGTCTGGATGTTCATTATTCACTTTAATAGCAGCACGGATAACAGCTGCTGTCTGCATCTTGGCAATTTCAGGATATGTTACTGTAAGACGGCATCCACGATGTCCCATCATAGGGTTGAATTCATGTAAGGAGTTAATGATATCTTTGATCGTTTCAACTGTTTTTCCCTGTGCATTTGCCAATTTTTCAATATCAGCTTCTTCTGTAGGAACGAACTCATGAAGAGGTGGATCCAGGAATCTGATGGTAACTGGACATCCTTCAAGTGCTTCATATAGCTGTTCGAAGTCATGCTGCTGTACAGGAAGAATCTTAGCTAGTGCTAATTCCCTCTCTTCAACTGTGTCTGCACAAATCATCTCACGGAAAGCACCAATTCTGTCAGCCTCAAAGAACATGTGCTCTGTACGGCAAAGGCCGATACCTTCTGCACCAAGTTCTCTTGCACTTTTTGCATCAGCTGGTGTATCTGCGTTTGTTCTAACTTTCAGTCTTCTGTATTTATCAGCCCATCCCATAATTCTCCCAAATTCACCAGTGATGGAAGCTTCTACTGTTGGAATTGCACCATCATAGATATTACCTGTAGAACCATCAAAGGAGATCACATCACCTTCATGATATTCTTTACCAGCAAGTTTGAATACTTTGTTCTCCTCATCCATGATAATTTCAGAACAACCGGATACACAGCATGTACCCATACCACGGGCAACAACTGCTGCATGGCTTGTCATACCACCACGAACTGTTAAGATACCCTGCGCAGATTTCATACCTTCAATATCTTCCGGAGATGTTTCAAGACGAACAAGAACTACTTTTTCACCTTTCAGTTTCCATGCTTTTGCATCTTCTGCTGTAAACACAATCTTACCACATGCTGCACCAGGAGCTGCTGCAAGAGCTTTTGCAATTGGAGTGGCTTTCTTGATTGCTTGTGTATCGAACTGTGGATGCAATAAAGTATCTAAGTTTCTAGGATCAATCATAGTTACTGCTTTTTCTTCTAAGATCATACCTTCATCTACAAGGTCACATGCAATCTTTAGAGCCGCCTGGGCTGTTCTCTTACCATTACGTGTCTGTAGCATATACAGGTTTTTGTCTTCAATTGTGAATTCCATATCCTGCATATCTCTATAATGGTCTTCCAGTTTGCCACAAATATCGATGAACTGAGCATATACTTCTGGCATAACTTTTTTTAACTGATCAATCTTTTGAGGCGTACGAACGCCGGCAACAACATCTTCACCCTGTGCATTCATCAAAAACTCGCCCATCAGTTTCTTCTCACCAGTAGCTGGGTTACGTGTAAATGCAACACCTGTACCGGATGTTTCACCCATGTTACCAAAAGCCATCATCTGTACGTTAACAGCTGTTCCCCATGAATAAGGAATATCATTGTCACGACGGTAGATGTTTGCACGAGAGTTGTCCCACGAGCGGAATACAGCTTTAATAGCTTCCATTAACTGTTCCTTAGGATCAGATGGAAAATCTAATCCAATCTTTAATTTATATTCTGCTTTAAACTGATTTGCTAATTCTTTCAGATCTTCTGCTGTTAAGTCAACGTCCTGTGTAACGCCTTTTTTCTCTTTCATCTGGTCGATAAGGGCTTCAAAATATTTCTTACCAACTTCCATAACAACATCAGAAAACATCTGGATAAATCTTCTGTAGCAATCCCAAGCCCAACGAGGATTACCGGATTTTTCTCCAAGTACTTCTACTACATCTTCATTTAAGCCAAGGTTTAAGATGGTGTCCATCATACCAGGCATGGACGCTCTCGCACCGGAACGAACAGACACTAAAAGTGGATTTTCTTTATCACCAAATTTCTTGCCGGTGATTTCTTCCATCTTTTCAATATTTTCCATAATCTGACCCATAATCTCGTCATTTATTTTCTGGCCATCTTCATAATACTGTGTACATGCCTCTGTTGTAATTGTGAAACCCTGTGGTACAGGAAGTCCAAGGTTAGTCATCTCTGCTAAGTTTGCTCCCTTTCCGCCAAGGAGATTACGCATACCTGCGTTACCTTCTGTAAATAAGTAAACCCATTTTGTCATTCTCTTTTCTTCTCCTTTAATATTATAAATGTTTCTGAATTATTTTTTCATTAAAAAGTATTTTCATATGTACTTATATCAGAAAATCCTGTATAATTCAATATAAATCCTGAAATAATATTTCATTATATAGAATAAATTTTTTCCAATAGGAGGAACTTATGAAAATAGTAACTGCAATCGACTCTTTTAAAGGAAGCATGACTTCTCTCGAAGCCGGCCAGGCTGTGGCAAATGCATTAGCATCTGTTGATCCTTCTTCATCTGCAGAAATCAGACCTCTTGCAGATGGCGGTGAAGGTACCGTTGATGCCCTTGTCCTTGGTATGAATGGACATTTTGAAAAAGCATCCGTCACTGGTCCTTTGGGAAATCAGCTAACATGTCAGTACGGGATTATCCCTGAAACAAAAACAGCAATTGTAGAGATGTCAAGTGCCGCCGGCATAACATTGATTCCTGATTCCTCGCGAAATCCTTTGTATACAACTACCTATGGTGTTGGAGAATTATTATGTGATGCCATTTCAAAAGGATGTCGAAGGTTCATTATTGGTATTGGTGGAAGCGCAACAAATGACGGAGGCGTGGGTATGCTGCAAGCCCTGGGATTTGATTTTCTGGATAGTAATGGAAATCCTGTTTCCTTAGGTGCAAAAGGTTTAAAAGATTTATCCGAGATCAAGTGCAATCGTGTTTTGCCAGAATTAGCAGAATGTACTTTCCATGTTGCCTGTGATGTAACAAATCCTCTTTGTGGGGTTAATGGTTGTAGTGCTGTCTATGGACCTCAAAAAGGCGCTGATGCAAAAATGATTGAAGACATGGATATGTGGCTTGCTCATTACGCAGACCTGGCAAAAGTACAATTTGTAAATGCTGATGCACAGTATCCTGGCACCGGTGCAGCTGGTGGTATGGGCTTTGCCTTTCTCACCTTCACAAATGCCGTACTGGAATCCGGTATTGATATTGTTTTAAAAGAAACCAATCTCGAAGAATATATTGCAGATGCAGACCTTGTCATCACCGGCGAAGGACGACTTGATTTCCAGACCTCAATGGGCAAAGCTCCTGTAGGTGTTGCTAAGCTTGCAAAAAAATATGGAAAGCCAGTAATTGCTTTTGCGGGAAGTGTTACTGCAGATGCAACCGAGTGTAACAAAAACGGCATTGACGCTTTCTTTCCCATTATTCGCGGCATCACAACACTGGAGGAAGCTATGAAACCGGAAGTTGCCAAATTCAACTTATC
>CAZQTM010000190.1:0-4335 GCA_964595855.1 uncultured Lachnospiraceae bacterium
CTCGTCATCAACATCCAATGCCATGGTATGCCTCACCATGTTTTCTTCAAGCTCCTCTTTATCAGCGTAATGCACTTTACGATGGGACTTCTCCTCAGTTTCATATATCTTTTCAAATGTAATTCCCCAGTCCAAGAAGAGCTTCAGCTTTGTTTGCATTGGATGTACACCCGTTTTCATAACAACAAAGTTTCCTTTGGGTAATGCCTTTAGTTCATCTGCTGTGAGCAGTGGTCGTTCTATCATCTGTAGACTCTGAGACGGATCATTTTTACCTCGACTAATACTTCCACTCATCACCGTTCTGCTACCAAGTGCTTTAGAGAGCACCTGTGCCGTTTCAGAGTTTGGAGCAAATCCTCCGAAAATAGTAAGCTGACAGTTGTCTGTGATAATTTGACTGCCTTCTTTTCCATAATTTCTATCAAGCTGAGCAAATGACTGTATTATTGGAATCACTGATATCCTTCTCGAACGACCAGCAGATAGCATCATCTCAAAAGATTCAATCTTTGGAATGGTTCCGATTTCATCTGCATAGATCATTACACGGTTGGGAAGCTTGCCACCGGTTTCATCCGCTACGGTCAACATCTCACGATAAAACTGTTGCAAGAACAGCGATACCATAAAATACTTGGTGTTATCTTCTTCTGGGAGAATGAGAAAGATAGCTGATTTCTCGTTACAGAACGTTTCCGCATCAATTGCCGTGTCAAAGCAAAGGATCTGCTCCATCTCTGAGTCTAGAAATGCATTCAGTCGTGACAATACCGTTGAGAGTACAGATGCCATAGCTTGTTCAGCCGAATTGAGAGCTGCCCCAGCAAACCACTTTGCCTTATGTGTAGGTGGTAGTTTATCCATCAAGAGTTGAAATTGACTTTTTCCTTTGATCTTGCTCGGTGCCATTAGGTCTTGCACCATTTTAAAAACAGAAATGATATGACGCTTATCTACTCGTTTACCTTCCTCAATTGTTGGTGGGAGAAATTCTGCAATTAGAAGAATTACAGATGTAAGGAGCCCTTCTGCTGCATCATAGAAGAAAGCATTCTGCCCCATGGCAGCATTGTTTCCATCGGTCGAAATAATCGTTTTGGAAATGATCTTTGCATATTTCTCTGCTTTTGCTTTCGCAGAGTAATTACTGTTATCTTCCCGATAATGGTCCATGTATTTGTTGACTAGATGAAGCAAGTTATTCCCATCACTTCTGGTTGGGTTACGCAGATCAATGACCGCAATATTATAGCCGTAGCTCTCCTTAGCAATCATTCCATAGTTTCTTGCGAGATCCCCCTTGGTATCCGTTGTAATGAATGACATTCCACTGGCACAGGCATATTCAAGATTCGGATATAGAAAATATGCCGTCTTTCCAACGCCTGCCGCACCAATCATTAAACAGTGGACATCTCCAGGATCCACAAGACCTGTCAACATGTTATTTGATTCTTTGCATCCAATTATTAAACCTTGCATCGGATTGCCTTTTTCATCAATTGGCAGGTTAATACCTTGTCGCCATTCTTTAACCTTGAATGGTATATGATGATAAGTGCTTTCGATTTCCTTTTTCGTTGCAAATCTTGCGACACCATGCTGTCCATCTCCAACGGTTTTGGATTTGATACCGTTCAATGTATAGTAATGGGCTAGTAAGGACAGTCCACCGATAACAGAGAACATAACGGCTGCAGCGGCTATTAACATATATACTTGAGAATTCATTTTTCACATCCTTTCATAAATATCTCGTGTACAATGTGTTTAAAACCCCTTGTCATGGCATTCTGAACATAGACTACATATAAACAATGTAGTCTATAATTTAATTATTTTATGATTTAATTTCATACATAATTTAAGAAGATTACGCAATAGCAGAATCAAAGTGTGTTTCTTCTCCATTACTGAATACCCTGATATACTCAGTATCCTTATCTTTTGTAATTTTATATATTAATCTCTGTTCATGGTATTTACAATCTGGGTAAATTTTCAACTCTTCATTAAAGTAGACCATAATCGAGTTTCCTTTATTTTCAATTTTTACATCTGAAAAATATGGTGCTTCGTTCTTTAAACTCATATGACTAACATCTAAAATTAAATAGGTTACATTATCTTCTCCCGAATTTAATAAGTAAACTCCATTTTCTTTGATAAGTTTACTTACTTTATCATTAATCTTTTTATAAATACTTGTATTAACATCTAATTTTTTTGTAATAAAAATATCATTCTTGTCATTATTCATTTTTATGAAGATTCCAGTAGTAATTAAGATAATCAATACAGTTATAGAGGTAAACAAATAAATTTTTTTCTTATTCGTTTTCAATAAAATTCCTCCTATTTGTAGCATTTAAATATAATTTAATGATTTATTTTAAATATTTTATTTCGTAATAATTTACAAGGTTGTAGCAACTAAAAAAGCTTCATTGTTACACATTTTATGAAGAATGTGTCGTATCTATATATTTATATTAGTTCTTATTCTATAGTCATATTGACCTGTCCAATAAAAAAATTCTGAATGAACATACTTTTTCATTTAAATATTTGATAAAAAAATAAAATACTCTTACCATATTTTCAAGGTAAGAGTATCTATAATATATATGTCTTAAAATATTACTCATAACTCAAAAGTCATCAATACCTTTTTGGTTATGCTTTAAAGTGTAACACCTTAAAGTTATCTACTGTCTACCCTACATTAAATTAAGTGTTTTATTCCAATTAATCTCTAATTGCATTTAACTTATGAAGTAAATACTCTTTTTTGTTTAAAGGGTCATAGGTTGATTTTTGGCGGGTTTTAGCAAATTCAAATGGAACTTTCTTGTATCCAAAAAACTTTGTTAAAAACATACCTTTTCCTTCTGTATACGAAGCTATTTTTAGCTTGTATTCTTTTGAATTTTCTACTGGTATTAACCCTTTTATTAAAAATTCATCCTCAACAATAATCGGATTATCAAAGGTTGCTCTCATAGTTTGCAAGTCCCAAATAGCTTTACTCAAAACATTTTGTGGAATCCTTAGTTCAAACTCATGCAGAGGTTCCAATAAGTCAGTTTTAGCCTGATACAATGCTTCCATAAATACCATAGGAGTTACATTTCTAAAGTCCGCTGGGGTGCTGGCTGGACTAAAAAATTCTCCGCAGGTAAGTGTAACCTTTATATCAGTGACTTCCCAACCAAAAAGGCCTTGTTTACTTGTCTTAACAACTGCTTCCTCAATAGCATTTTGAAAAGATTTTGGTAATGATCCTATTGATACATTAGAAATATATTTTAATCCTTCTCCCCTTATCCCAGGCTCTATTTTTAGACCTACCGTTGCCCAGAAAGGATTTGATCCTTCCTGCATAAGCATCATTGCAGTACCAACACCTTTAGGCGTCTCTTTGTAAATAGTCTGGATATTCGAAAACTCTACTTTAATTCCATAGAAATCATCTAATATAGAACTTAGTATTTCCATCTGAACTTCACCAAATAAGTTAATATAAATCTCTTTATCTTCATCATCCATGCCTAATTCTAATAGTGGGTCTTCTTCTGTAAGGAATGTTAATGCCTTAAATAATTCTCTATTTTCGTCTTTATTAACAGCAGATATATTAGTCTTTAATGTTGGTTTAGCTATAGATATATTTTTAGTTCTATCATTTGCAATTCCAATGACATCCCCAACCTTAAAACTTGTAAGTCCATATAGAATACCTATATCCCCCGACTCCATGCTGGCGATTTCAATTAGCTTACCATTTTCTAAACCATTAATTTTCTTCACTTTTTCTATAATATCTTTATTAGGAACTTCAATTCTATCTCTTACAGAAATTTTGCCTCCAAATAATCTTACATAAACTTTCTTTTCATTTGTATTTGTTCTTTCAATTTTGAATACCACTCCAGATAAATCACCACCGCTGTCTTTACTTGCAAATGGTAGGTAACTGCAAATTCCATCTAATAATTGTTTGATACCAAGACCAACTGATGCTGCACCGAAAAGCACAGGGTATAAACTTCCTTCTCTTGAATACAATGAAAGTTTTTCTTGTATTTCATTTTTATCATATTCTATCCCGTTAACATATTTCTCTAAAAACACTTCATCTAAATCTGATAAAACATTAATAATTTCATCATTTGTTGTATTTATTTCATCCAAATTATTTAGATAAACCTCTCTACTTCCTTCACCACGTGCCTTTTGTAATCTGACTATTTTATTAGACATAATCTTTTTTATGTCCTCAAAAACTTTATTGCAATTTGCCCCAACTCTATCTATTTTATTTATAAAAAT
>CAZQTM010000191.1:0-2579 GCA_964595855.1 uncultured Lachnospiraceae bacterium
CATGCTGACCAAGTGCTGGTCCAACTGGTGGTGCTGGTGTAGCTTTACCAGCAGGAATCTGTAACTTGATATATCCTTGTACTTTCTTTGCCATGATAGGCGCCTCCTATTTATCTATATTGTGGTCTCAAGGCTAGGTAACCCTCCCACTTGCTTAATGGTCAGAATCAATCTGCCAATAAACTTCAAACTAATCAATCCATCATAAACGATAGAATTCCCTACATTTTTCTAACATCTTCAAATCCAATTTCAACAGGTGTCTCCCTGCCAAACAGTTCTACATTAATTGTAGCCGTCTGTTTACCGCAATCAATTCTCTGAACTGCTCCAACTGTATCTTTCCATGCACCGGCTACAACAACAATCATATCGCCTTCAGCAAAATCAATTGAAACATTCTCTGTCTTAATTCCAAGAGGTTTCATTTCAGCTTCTGTAAGTGGTACCGGTTTGCTTCCCGGTCCGACAAATCCTGTTACACCTCTTGTATTTCTTACTACATACCATGTGTCATCGTTCATCACCATATTAATCAGAACATAACCTGGGAACATTTTCTTTTGTACCGTTTTTCTAGAACCATTTTTCATTTCTATGACATCCTGCATTGGTACACGAACTTCAAGAATTTCTTCCTGTAAATTTCTATTCTCTATTGTCTTTTCAATATCGGCTTTGACCTTATTCTCATAACCGGAATAGGTATGCACAACATACCAATTTGAATCTGCCATACAATCACCCTCACTCTTACATTGTTAAGAAGTTAACACCGTATTGAAGGAGTGTATCCAATAAAGTAATGATAAGTCCTAACACGATTGAAATCGTTACTACTGCTATGGACTGTTTGAGAAGTTTGTCTCTGTCAGGCCATGTAATTTTTCTGAATTCAGACTGAACGCCTTTCCAGAAATTTGTCATAATAGTCTTATCTGTATTTGCGGAATCACCCATAATAAACTCCTTTCAACTGTCAGAAACATATTCCTGTTTCTGAAAAAATACCGTTATTATTAAACGTTATTTCGTCTCTTTGTGTAATGTATGAGTCTTGCAGAATCTACAATATTTCTTGGTCTCCATTCTATCCGGATGTGCTTTCTTATCTTTTGTGGTATTGTAGTTACGCTGTTTGCACTCTGTACATGCTAATGTAATTTTGGTACGCATCATTCCACCTCCAAGCGTCTATTTGCTTATCTTTGATAAAAGTTTGATCCTTTTTTCGCTGTAAAATACATGATTTGCATCATATCTTTTACATAGTGGGAACAGATACCGTTTTCTGTTTTTTGTGCATAAAAAAAAGACCTAAATCTCATCTCGTCTGTACAATATAACATATTGTAAGAACCACGTCAATGAATTTTTAAAAACACGTTTATTTATATTGAATTTATCATTTATTCGTGATATTGTAAATATGTAATAATAGGTTAATTATATGTGTCATTTTGTCTAAACATGGAATGTTTACTCTTATCAAGGAAGAAAGGAGGGACAAATATGGCAAGTTCTGTTCTGAACACCATCTATAATCAATATCTAACTACATATATGCCAAAGAAAAATGATACGCGTTATGATGCCCATAAGCGAAGTGAGCTAAAGAGTATCTATAATTCTATGGCAAAAGTCAATCGAGATGCCCCCCTTTACAAATTTGATAATAGTGTTGAAACAAAAAATTATGTAATTGGAATCAAGGAAGAAGCATGCCAGTTACAAAATTCTATTATTTCCATCATGGATAATAGGGATTCTGTAAACTTTAATAATAAAATTGCTTATACATCCAATGAAAATATAGCAACTGCAAAATACATCGGTGAAAATGAACAAAATTTAATTACTGACTTAGATAACAATAATGCAGATGGCAGTGTGATTTCTAAAAACGCTTTGGTAAAGGAATATGATATAGAAGTTGTTTCATTAGCAACCCCTCAGGTCAACCTTGGTAAATATCTTCCTAAAGATGAACTTTCATTAAAACCGTCCGATTATTCTTTTGATGTAGCCGTAAATGCGCAAGGCTATGAGTTCCAGTACTCGATCAACGAGGGGGAGACCAATTTCGACGTCCAGAAAAAGCTCTCTCGTTTAATCAATAATTCCGGCATACATCTTGTATCCTCTGTTGAGCAAGATGGAAACGGTAATTCTGCTCTTAAAGTTGTTTCTGCTCAAGTGGGTGTCAATTTTGGGCAAAAACAGCAGGTATTTTCCATAAGTGATAATGAATCCGGTAGATCAACCGGTTCTGTAGATTATTTTGGTCTTAATTATGTTGCACGAGAAGCCTCTAATTCACACTTTAAAGTAAATGGCGTAGAGGCATCTTCATCTTCCAATTCGTTTATATTAGGGAAAAAATACGAAATAACATTAAATGGCATTAGTTCTAATGAAGGAGAAACCGTCTCCATTGGGATCAAACCAGACACGGAAGCCTTCGTGGACAATATAACGAGTCTAATTGGCGGATATAATCAGTTTATAAAATCAGTCAGTGAATTTCATGAAACCCAACCAAAAAGCACTGATCTTGTTAATGAAATGCAGGGAATAGC
>CAZQTM010000191.1:2679-4330 GCA_964595855.1 uncultured Lachnospiraceae bacterium
TCTGGCTTTCCCAAAAAGCATTTATTGCCAGATATACCAGTTCGTCCTCGCCTTTTCGATTCTTACCTGCATACATTATTCCAACAAAACGATGATTCCCCTGATAGTCACACGTGAAAGGATGTAATCCATGTTGAGATATATATGGATAATTTAGCGAACATTTCTCCGTATCAATTCTTATTATTCTATGCATCTTACGGAACCAGATCATATACTGAAAGAAATTAAAAAGTTCTTTATTATTTTCTAACAACTTCCAATCCAGCCAGGAAATAATATTATCCTGACAATATGCATTATTATTTCCAAACTGGGTATTTCCAAATTCATCCCCGGCAAGAAACATTGGAATTCCTCGGCTAAGCATCAGTGTAACGCAGGCATTTTTAACAAGTCTTCTTCTTAATGCATTAATTGCCGGATCCTCTGTTTCACCTTCTACTCCACAATTCCAGCTATAATTATCATTGGAGCCATCCGTATTGTTCCATCCATTTGCTTCATTATGCTTCTGGTTATAAGTGTACAAATCATGTAAGGTAAATCCATCATGACATGTCAGAAAATTAATAGATGCAAAATGACCTCTTTCCATTGGATTGTATATATCAGGCGATCCTGTGATTCTATTTGCTGCTGCCTGCTCTTTTCCGCTATCTCCCTTTAAAAAACTTCGTAAGTCATCCCGGTATTTCCCATTCCATTCTAACCATCTGTTCCATGAAGGGAAGCTGCCAACCTGATACATACCGCCGGCATCCCATGCTTCTGCAATCAGTTTCACGTTTCCTAAGATCGGATCAAATGCAAGACTTTCTAAAAGTGGTGGTTTACTCATAGGTGAACCATCTTCATTTCGTCCAAGAATAGAAGCAAGATCAAAGCGAAATCCATCAATTCGGTATGCAATTACCCAATGTCTGAGGCAATCAATAATTAATTGCCTTACTATGGGGTGATTGCAGTTTATGGTATTTCCACACCCGCTAAAGTTGTAATAACATCCATCCGGAGTCAACAAATAATAAATGTTATTATCAATTCCCTTAAATGATATATAAGGACCATTTTCATTCCCTTCGGCCGTATGATTAAAAACAACATCCAGAAATACTTCCATTCCATTTTCATTTAACAGTTTTATAACACGTTTTAGTTCATTACCTTCTTTATTATATTCTGGTTTAGAACAGTATGCCGTGTTTGGGGAAAAGAAGCCGACCGTATTGTATCCCCAGTAATCGATAAGTGATTTTCCCTCATATTCCCTGTGATCGTGCATCTCATCAAATTCAAAAATTGGCATTAACTCAACAGCCGTAACACCAAGTTCTTTTAAATAAGGTATCTTTTCTCGTATTGCATCAAATGTTCCCGGAAATTCAACTCCGGATGATGCATCTTTTGTAAAGCCACGTACATGCATTTCATAAATAATTAAATCTTCCATGGGTGTAAGTAATTGTTTACAGTCACCCCAGTCAAAGTCATCTTTTACCACTCTGGCACGATAACCTGACTCCTTATTATTAACCTCATCGACACCCCATTCACGCAAACCTGCTACTGCTTTTGCATAAGGATCTAAAAGTATCCTTGATTTATCAAAAATAAGTCCCTTCTTAGCATCATATGGACCATCAAATCG
>CAZQTM010000192.1:0-4323 GCA_964595855.1 uncultured Lachnospiraceae bacterium
AAAGATCATTTCCTTCTCTTGAACGTTCTCCAACACCGGTAAATATAGAATATCCGCCATGTTTCGTTGCAATATTATGAATCAATTCCTGTATCAATACTGTTTTACCTACTCCGGCACCACCAAATAAACCGATCTTTCCTCCCTTTGCATAAGGAGCCAAAAGATCAATAACCTTAATTCCGGTCTCTAAAACTTCAATAACCGGACTCTGTTCCTCAAATGTTGGTGGTTTCCTATGAATAGTCCAATGCTTTTCCTGTGATAAGGATGGACCATCATCTATCGTTTCACCCAGTACATTAAAAAGTCTTCCGAGGTTATGCTCTCCAACCGGTATCTGTATGCTTCCTCCAGTACTTTTAACAATCATATCTTTGCATAAGCCTTCAGTGGATGAAAGCATGATACAGCGAACCGTATTATCACCAATATGCTGTGCAACTTCCATGACACATCGCTTATTATCATTCATTACTTCCAATGCATCTTTAATATATGGAAGTTCTCCATCTTCAAATTCGACATCTACAACGGAACCCATGATCTGGACAATTCTTCCTTCGTTCATGATCTGACAAGCCCCCTCTCACCTTTCTGCATTTTCTTCTTTTTCTGAGCCTTTGCACCACTCACCACTTCGGTAATTTCCTGCGTAATTGCTGCCTGGCGCAATCTTTGATATGTTAAAGATAAATCTTTTAACATTTTTGAAGCACTGTCTGTAGCCGCCTGCATAGCAGTCATCCTTGCATTTTGCTCACAGCAATAAGATTCTACTAATGCAGCATAAATAATACCGGTAATATAGTTAGGAATTAAGTTATTAATTACTTCTTTCGCATTTGGAAAAAATTCTAAGTTTTCAGAATATACGCCGGTAATTATTCCTATATTTTCAAAGTCAATTCTTTTTTGAGGCAACAATCTTAAAACCTCCGGCTCACTCTGTAAAGAATTGATAGATTTTGTAAAAATCAAATATACTTCATCAATCTGACCTGATAAATATTTTTCTATCATATGTTCAGCTATGACTCTTGCTCTGTGCATGGTTGGTTTTTGAACCGTATAATGATATGCATGGTCTATATTGTATCCCGAATGTTCAAAATATTGTCTTCCGCATTCACCTACAACAAACAGATAATCTGTGTCAACCAGACATTTCTCAAGAAGCTCTTTTGATACTTTTAAAATATTGTGGTTATAGGCACCAGCCATTCCTTTATCAGCTGTAATTACAATGTGCCCAATTGACCGTTCCTGCGGTTTTTTATTTTTACGCTCATCAAAATATTTGCTTCTTAGCTCTGGTAAATGGCGTAAAATTCTTCCTACAGTATCCTGTATCCCATAAAAATATGGCTCTGTATCAATCAATATTTGTCTTGCTCTTTTTAACTTGGATGAGGATATCATGTACATGGCATTTGTAATCTTCATAGTATCCTGGATACTTTTGGTCCGGTCTTTTATTTCCTTTAAATTAGCCATATCAATACCTCCCGGCTTAATTCTTTCTTCTATGATGCACTTTGCGAGGAATAATTTATTTCACGAAATTGTAAAGCGGCACCAATAATTTCTTTATTAAGTTCATCCGAAAGAATTTTTGTTGATTCAATCCTGGAAACTATTTCAGTATGTTCTTTCTCAAACCAGTCTAACATCTCCATCTGAAAACTTTTTATTTTACGTACCGGAATCGGTAAAAATATTTTCCCGGTTGCAGCACATAATGTAATTACCTGACGATGCAAGCTCATTGGATTACATAGTGGCTGCTTAAGTAATTCCATTAATCCATTACCATATGCAAGCTGTTCCTTTGTCGATGCATCCAAATCCGAACTAAACTGTGTAAAGACTTCCATTTCTCTAAATTGTGCTAAATCAATACGTATACTTCCTGCTGCCTTTTTCATCGCCTTTGTCTGTGCCGCACCGCCTACTCTGGATACAGACAATCCAACATTTACTGCCGGTCTCATTCCCGAAAAGAACAAATTACTTTCAAGGAATATCTGTCCATCTGTGATAGAAATAACATTGGTCGGTATATAGGCAGAAACATCTCCTGCCTGCGTTTCTATAATGGGAAGAGCTGTTATGGATCCCCCTCCCTTTTCCTCATTTACACGGCTGGATCTTTCTAAGAGCCTTGAGTGTAAATAAAAAACATCTCCAGGATATGCCTCTCTTCCCGGTGAACGTTCCAGTAACAGGGAAAGTGCCCTATAAGCAACTGCATGTTTCGATAAATCATCATATACAATTAATACATCTTTTCCGTGGTACATAAAATATTCTGCCAATGCAGTACCGGAATAAGGTGCTATATACTGAAGCGGTGACGGGTCACTTGCTGTTGAAGAAACAATTGTCGTATATTTCATCGCATCATGTTTTGACAGCGTATTCAATATTTTTGCAACAGTGGAAGCCTTTTGTCCAATTGCGACATAGATACAGATAACATCTTTATCTTTCTGGTTAATAATGGTATCTATTGCAATTGATGTTTTTCCTGTTTGTCTATCTCCAATGATTAGTTCTCTTTGTCCCCTTCCAATTGGAAACATAGAATCGATTGCAAGAATTCCTGTCTCTAACGGAACGCCTACCGATTTTCTGTCCACAATGGATGGTGCTTCTTCCTCAATAGGGCGATACTCGTTTGTATGAATCTCCCCTTTACCATCAATAGGAGTCCCAAGTGCATCGACCACTCTTCCTAGATATTCATCACTAACCGGGATACCTGCACATTTTCTTGTTCGAATAACGCGGGTTCCTTCCCTGATCTCCTGATCATCTCCGAAAAGGATACAACCCACTTCATTTTTTCTGATATCCTGTATCATGCCTTTGATACCATTGTCAAAAACAACAATTTCTCCGTACATAGCATGATCTAATCCATCTATATTTGCTATTCCATCCCCTACCCAGTTAACGGTACCAACCTCTTTTTTCCCATCGTCAAATTTAACCTGATCTACCTTGCATCTCAGAATAGAAATTACTTCTTTTGCTTTTGCAACCTGGTTCGATTTTTTTTCTTCCAGTTCATCTCTGATATTTTTCAGACGCTCTTTTATTGAAAAATCAAATTCCTGGTTCCCATACCTAAGAATGAAACCGCCAATAAGCTGTGGAGCTTCTTCAAGAGTAATCGTCACATTCTCTGCTTGAAACTCTTTCATAAGGAATGATTTCATCCTTTCCAGTTCATCTTCAGTTGGTTTCACAACATAACGCAAAACAGCTTCATTTTGTTTAAGGGATAAATCATTTATTTTCTGTGTCAACCTGATCACCTGCTTTACTCAAGAATTCCTCATATAAGGAATGATTTACAGAATCATTGCATTTTTCACCTACAACTCGCGTTGCAACATCCATAGCAAGTTCTGTAATCTGTGACTTCATTTCACGCATTGCCTTATTCCGTTCTTCTTCCGACTTTCTTGCCGCTTCATCCAATAAAACGTCTGACTGTTTCCTTGCCTCATTAACCATCCGGCTATATTCATCAGCAGCTTTTTTGTCTGCATCTGCTATAATTTGGGAAGCCTCCTCTTTTGCATTATTAATGGAAGCTTCATAGTCAACTTTTAATTTCAATGCCTCTGTCTCAATTTTGTTTGCATTATTAATTTGTTCATTGATATTATCTTTTCTCTTTTGAATAACATTATTAATTGGCTTTAAGAAGAATTTCATTAATATAAAATATAGAATTATTATATTAATGACCGTAAATAATAGATTCCAGTCCAATCTAAGCATTTAGGTCACCACCTTTCCATCTATTTATTACGGATACCTACTTTAACAATAATATAATAAACAATGCAATTACAAATCCGTAAATTGCAGTAGCTTCAGCCAGTGCAGAACCAAGAAGTAATGTTGTTCTGATCTTGCCTTCAGCTTCAGGCTGTCTTGCAATAGATTCCGTTGCTTTACCTGTTGCAATTCCAATACCTACGCCTGCTCCAATACCTGTTAATACCGCAATTCCTGCTCCAACTGCTAAAAGTGTTGCATTCATATTGATTCTCCTTTATCTCTTTTTATCTATTCAATTGCTTCACTAATAAATAATGAAGTTAAAAAAACAAATACATATGCCTGTATTAATCCGTCAAATATATCAAAATAGCAAGAAAATGCAACCGGAATTGCAACTGGAATCAATTTCTTAATTAATTCCATGACAACAAACGCTCCAATGACATTTCCAAATAACCTCATGCAAAGTGACAATGGCCTAATAAATACTTCCAATATATTAATTGGGGTAATAATTGCAAT
>CAZQTM010000193.1:0-4311 GCA_964595855.1 uncultured Lachnospiraceae bacterium
AATGGCTATAAATATGCTACGCACATCATTGACATGGAAACTGGTCATATACTAGCAAAAGCTAAAATCAGTCTTTTATACTCTTCTTTTTGCGATTTTGGTAAGTTCTCCCACATTAGTAAATCACCTCAACTTTATTATTTCACAGCTACATAATATTCTCCATCTTTTTTTACATAATCAGAATTTGACAATTCATTTGGGATAACTTTCCGTGCCAAATTATGTACTACCAAAAATGATAAAAATTGACTTTCTGTCATCTTTTCATTTCCAGTAGACTTCATTTTATATGCAACTATCTCTGGATAAGAATTCAATCCTAATTCGTTATTAACCACTATGCCTCGTTGATATCTTCTATCTTTTATAGATGGTTGAACAACAATTAAATCAGAATAATATCTCTTAACAACGGTCTCCATCACATATTCATTCCATTCATGCTCCCATTCAGGGAATTCATCCATTTCAAGATTCATCAGAGAAAGGATTCCTTCTTCGCTTTCTTCTATAATACATCTCTTTACATCAATAACCATATCTTCCGGAATTGAAAAGAGCTCTTTTTTGATATAACCATCTATTGAAACTCTTGCATAATCCTCCTCGATGTCATAAAGAACTGCACTTATAGTAACACGGGACCATTTCATTTTATCACATATATCTAAGTACTGATCATATGTAAAATAGTCCGGATTTCCTAATAGATACAAAATAACACTCTTTGTAGAAGAAATGTCAATAACATTTTTTCTTCCTATATGTGGTCTTCTAAAGTCCATCGTCGAAGAGAACAGTTTTGAGACTATATAGTGTAAATTCATTTCAGAATTGATATTATTCCTCTGAAGAAAATCCGGTCTGTTTTCTAGTATTTTTTCATAAAGTAGACCATCGCTAGCATAGCAAAAATTCTCTTCAAATATCTCTTGAATTGCATCTTCCAAATCAGAAATATCTTTGTCTTCTATATCTAAAATCCCTGTACAAGCATAGTAATTGTAATCCCATTGCATTAATCTATCATCATTTACAAATGGCATAATTAGCATTACATTACTAAAACCTCTAAATGCTTGTACTAATTCTGCCTTACTTACCGGACGTCCAATGCTGCAAATATAGTTATATATTCTATCTGCTATGCTATCTGCATCTTCCTCCACTACACCATTTTTAAGAAGATAATCTCTTCCATACTCATATGAATCAGGGTATCTCATTGCCAGAACACCATGAAGATAATTATAATTATCTACACCACACAATACATTTAGTACGCCTTCAAAATCAGAATAAATTTCATTATAAAAAACTCTGTTTGTCTCTTTTGAATCTATATAAGATTTTATCTCTTGCAATAAAGACTCATCAATTGAAACGTACTCCTGTGAAATATATGTTCCTCGACCACATAATATTAATCCACTTCTAACCAATGTGGAGCTAAGTGCTCTATCACTAGATGGAATAGTAAGTCCCTGATATCTTTCATCAATAATCTGTCTTAATCTAATTAAATCCTCTGATTTCTCAGATTCACTCTGAGAAAGTTTAATTCCATTTGGGAACATTTTTCTAATCAAGTACATGCACACAGTCGAATAATTGGATCTGCCCTTAACAGCAAAAGACCCATATATTGTATAATTATACTTTTTCAACAGACTAACAACCATTTCAATATCTATAAAGTCAAAGCCTTCCTCTGCGAGCACCTCTTCTATTATTTCTCTACTCTCATATAAATCCGCACCATCACTTACAATCTCAGTAATAATCTTCAATAAACTCTGTTCAGCTGTTTTTCCATTTTCTTTTTCGACAAATAATTCAGCAAAATCAAGGTACTCAAATTCTTCAAATGACTTACATGCATATAATAAAATTTGATCGTATTCATCATCCTCATAAATATCTATTATATCCTGAACAGTCACATAACTTTTTCCACCCTTCAAGATATAAAATAATTCTCTTACAAAAGGCATAATACTTCTTGCATATCCGCGCTCTATTTGTCGAACTCGTTCTCTTGTTATTACCCCATCATCTTCTCGATCTGGATGATCAGCAATTTCCTGCAGTGTTTCCCCTTTTGCTCTACGTAAAAAAGCATTGTATTCTCTACCATTTCTACTCTTTTCTAAGGCATAATCTAATAACGAGATAATATCCTTCTCTAACAACAGTGCGACTTCTGTTAACCTATCAATATATCTGCTACCTATCATATTCGAAAGATCTTTTCTTGATAAACTACGCAAGCCTTCGCAACATTTGATGTTGTTCTGCAAAAAATTAGACACTATTTTTTTTGATAATCCAAGTTCTATCAGTGCATCTATACTCAAATAATCCAGATCAGAAGATATATTTTCAAAAATTGGGCCTTCTGGTATAATTTCCGCCTCAGATTTTGAACGAACTATTTCTAGTTCTCCTGCGCGAAGTTTTTCGATTAACTCTTCTGTTTCCTTAACAGTTTTTGCACCAACATTTCTTAAATCCATCACGCTATTAACTGTAAGGAACTCAACCAGTTCATTTAATGTATAAATCTTTGCTCTTCTAAATGCATTTACTGCCCTAACGCTTAATCCTAACTCATCGATTAACACCTCTTCTTCGATATGTTCCTCAATTAAGTCTTCTTCTGTAACCACATAATCATCATCTAATGCATCAGAAATATCTGTGGCAATAGATTCAACGAACTCCTCTACTCCATCAATATTCTCATCAACTACCTCTTTTACCTCTGTCACTTCATCAATTTCTGGTAAATTTTCTGTTTCAAGAACAACCGGAGTCAGGCAATAAGGACATATGCCAAAATTTTCAATATTAAATTCGCTACCACAGACTTTACAAATCATTTTTATCCCCTTACAAGTTCAGTTAACTTATTATACACTTTGTCATATACTTCGTCATATGAAAGCATATCCAAAATGTATGTTCCTGCTAGTAAATTTACATATTTTGCTATTTCTCGAATAACTTCACGATTATCTGCTTTTCTATCATGTAACACATCAAATAATGCATTCAATGTTGCTTTTTGCACAGTTGGATTATTGAATGTGCTTCTGCCACATATAGTTTCAATAAAGTCCTGATGATTACACAAAAACTTTGTTAATTCAAATGAATCTTCTCTTTTTTCATCATATGTTACTCTTCCAATCCACCACACTCTAGCCATTCCATTTCTAAAAAGCGAACGATTTTTAGAATAATTGAAAAAATAACGATTTAGCATATCTGTTGCCGATGAAGCTTTCCACCTATATCTCATATAATCTATCTGTTCTTGTAATGTATAAGCTACCCAAATTCGTTCATCAGACGCCTGCGAATCTGATAAAGCCTTCATATGATTGTACACTCGCTGTGCATTCTCTGCATCTGTCAAAGGTTCTTTTCCTTCAGGCTGTCCCATTTCCAAACCAAAGTCTTCAATTTCGTAAGCGGTTTCTTTTATCTGTCCAGCATCTCCTAAAAACTCTTCTAAAGACTTATCTCCTGAAAAAAGCACTTCCTTATACAATACTTCCGAATTCTTCTTTAACATCTCAATACTATCTTCTGTAAGAAATTTAATCTTCTTCATCATTATCACCTCTCAAATAGTTTACTGCTTTCGGAATTGGACTATCCATTAGCTTTTGAGCCAAATCAAACGGGTCTATATTTTCCAAACCACTCTCATCAAATGTTATATGGATTTTTTCTACAGCTTTACGTAAACTTCTAAACCATCTGTAATCCTCATAATCATATAAATGTGATCGAGCTTCCTTAACTTCTGTTAATGCATACACTAACGAGGGAATAATCAACATTGAGTGCATTACAGGCTGAATATCTAAACTGGTACTCATATTAGAATAGATTGAAAAAGTCTCTTGCGGAATGCTTATTACAATCTTATTTCCAGTAGTATCAACTTTGATATTTGTTACGGTCTCATCTCTATTTGGAATAATAGAGAAAATAGAAGATGTATTGGCGAGGTCATCCCTTATCTTATTTATTCTAAGATTAATCTGATTTCCAACTGCCATTATACAACCACGGTCTATGTCAAATCTAAATCCTCTAAAATCTGCTGCAAATAAACTATTAGAATATTTTTCTATGCTCTTGTTTGCTACTAAAAATGTACAGATTTGAACTACACCATTTACTTCTCCATCTCGCAAAACACATTCCTTAATATCCTCATTTGTTAAAACAAGTTTTCTAAAGCATGTTTGTGTACACTCTATATGGTGTGCGATCATAACTTCCTCATTCTGA
>CAZQTM010000194.1:0-4270 GCA_964595855.1 uncultured Lachnospiraceae bacterium
ACGTCTAAGTTCTGTGTTGCATCCTTAACAGATTGATTGAAAAATAACGCCATAAATTGTAACCTCTCTTTCCCTCTTTTACATAATGTTAAGAAGATGTATTGGTATACTCATAATTTAACATAAACAAGTTACAACTTCTAGTATCGTCTATTATTTCATAAGATATGCAATCGTATTTTTCGATTAACGAACAATATGAATATTATTATATAAAAATTTAGGATTATTATGTTTCATTAAATAGTATTATGATAAACTAATAAAAAGATGGAAAAATGTGATATTTTGTATACCACAGTGAGGGGAAAGTATGAGTAAAAGAACTAAAGTGAAAAAGTTAAAAAGGACCATGAGAAAATCAAGTGTTATGGTAAATATTATTTTACCAGTTGCCATTCTGGGGCTAGCGGGTTTTTTAGGAATGACAACAGTTCTGCTAACGCTTGCAAATAATCAGGCTGTTAACACAAAGATTACAGATGAGGGTATGAATACTGTAACTGCACTGGATGAAATAAATCTTCAGTTACAAAAGATACAAACACAGACCTTAGTGTACTGCTCTGCACTGACAAAAGAGGAAAGAGATGCTCAAAGTGCTAAGATAGATGAAGCTTTTTCAACCATAGCAGAACAGGAAACTATAATAGAAAAATATATCAATATCTTCAATGAAGAAAATCAGGCTGTGTATTATGCTACTACAAAAGATATCGACAGTTTTCATAATAATATAAACAAAGTTCTTGAATCTGGTAAAGACGGTAATGAATCAGCTTTTTATATGGCCACAAGTAATATGGGATTCTGGTCTTCAAATATAGTAAAAAATATTGATACTTTAGCCGCGGAAAACGATACCCGTATTGTAAAAGCAACTGATTTACAAAAAGCAGATTATGAAAAAAGCTTTGCTTTTGCAAGTGGTATGATATTTATTGTCATTATCGCTTTTATCGCAACTATTGTACTAATTATTCTATTAGTAATAAGGCCTTTAAAAAAGCAACAAAAACAGCTTTATGCCATTATTGATTCCATTAACCTTGGAAAAGGGGATCTTACAAAGCGGCTTGATGTTATTAAAAATGATGAAATTGGTGCGTTAGCTAATGGTATTAACCAGTTTATTGCCACCCTTCAGAAAATAATGAGCAAAATTGTTTCTAACTCGGATACACTGGATCAAGTTGTAGGACACGTTGTTGAAAACGTTACTTCCTCCAATGATAGCGCAAATGATATTTCCGTAATTATGGAAGAACTTTCTGCTAATATGGAGGAAGTATCTGCGACAGTAAATAATGTAAATGAAAATACCGGTTCTGTTGAAAACAGGATAAAACAAATGGTTAATGAAACTATTCAAATTTCACAATATGCTAAAAGTATGGAAGAACGGGCTAAAGATCTTGAGAAAATTGCAACTGAAAACAAAGAAACAACCAGTATAATGGTAGATGATATTACAAGCGAACTGGAAAAAGCAGTAGAAAACAGTTGCGAAGTGAAAAAAACTTCACAATTGACTCAGGAAATTCTGAGCATTTCCAGCCAAACAAATCTGTTGGCACTCAATGCGTCCATTGAAGCTGCAAGAGCCGGTGAAGCCGGTCGAGGTTTTGCAGTAGTAGCAAGTGAAATCCGTGAACTGGCTGATACCAGTAGAGACACAGCTAACAATATATCATCAATTAATGAAACTGTAATTCATGCAGTCGAGGATTTAGTTGCTTCTTCTCGTAAAATTATTGAATATATGAACACTAATATTCTTGCAGACTACGAGTCCTTTGTACAGAGTGGAAAGCATTATAGTGTTGATGCAGTACATATAAATGAAACCATGGAACAGTATGCCGCAGAAGCTCAAGAAATTTTGGTTAATATCACTGAAATGAAAGAAGCAGTCGATGGCATCAATCGTTCTGTTGAAGAAAGTACAAATGGAGTCAACAATGTAGCCGAGAGCGTAGATGCTCTGGTACAGTCAATAACAGATGTTAATGAACAGATGCAGCAAAACAGCCAGGTAGCAAAAACCTTGAAAGATGAATCCAATAATTTTATCACTCTTAGTTGATTTAATACAATTCAGATAAGGCAAAAATTAGCAGCTACTGCACTACTGGTTTTCTCTTCCCTTTTCCAGATGCAGTTAGCTGCTATTACTATGCAAATTATTATTGCTTAGATACATATTTAGTTAGAATCGGGATGAAAAGAGCTGTTACTACCACTGCTGCGGCAATTTGAATTGTTGCAATTGACACATAGGGTTGCCAAGTAACATCAATCATACCAATCACTGCAGGAACAGCCACCGCATTTGCACCGACCGCATTGGTAGCTATTGCGGCATATCCTGGTCTTTTTCCAAGAAACCGATCGAATACATAAGAAATACCACCCCCAAATAATAACACAACAAGTGATAGCAACAACCCAGCCATTCCTGCACTCCATATTGCTCTTAAATCTATTCCAGCTCCTAAAGTAAATCCGATAAACGGAAGAAGTAATGTTACACCGGGATTTAAAAAATCTCTTGCTTCCTTGCTAATATTTCCAACTATCATACCTATTACAATAGGTAACAATGCTGCAAGTACAGCTATCCAAGAAAAAGAAGCCATTCCAACTGTCCCCAAAATCAGTATCGGAAACAAGGGGCCATTGTTAATTGTAATTATTGGAACTGCAGTTGCATCCTTTTCATCTCCATACAATGACATAAGAGACAGGTAAATACTCCCATTGGTATTGGATATAGCACATACTATTGCCAGCAGACTCATTCCCCAAAATTCCATGGTATTTAACAATCTTCCAACAAGTAATGCTGCTGCAAAACCAGCAACTAACTTAGCGATAAGAAGAATACTTCCCCTCTTAGCGACTATACCAATCTCATGCATCTGTAACCTGCTTCCCAGACATACCAATTGTATGCCCATCACAGTTGCTGCACCTGCATTAGAAAAAGCGGCAGTAGTGTAAGATCCTATTTCTAGTATTGGGGAGCAAAAGGTATGAACTAACGCACCCATAAACAGTGGAATAATCATTAATCCGGCTGGTACCTTTTGCAAATATTTTTTAAAATAATTTTTTAAAACATTCATATGCTTTATTCCAATCCTCAACATCCTGAGGTAAATATTCTTTTATTTCCTGAGAACGTGCAATGAGTGTCCTTGCTTCTTTGAGATTTTTAATTTCTCCCAACGCAACCAACTGTAAAGCCATGTTGCCAAGTACGGTTGCTTCCACAGGTCCTGCTACTACACGTCTCCCGCAGGAATTTGCCGTAAACTGGCATAGTAATTTACTTTGCGTACCACCACCTACTATGTAAATGGTTTCATAGTGCTTTCCTGTACAATCTTCTATTTCTTCAAGTGCCATTCTATATTTGAGGGCAAGACTTTCATCAATGCATCTCACCACTTTTCCAATACTATCCGGCATATTTTGTCCTGTTTTTTCACAATATGCCCTGATTCTTCTTGGTATGTTACCTTGGGTTGTGAATTCTGGAGCATCAGGGTCAATAAAACTCTGTAGCTTCGTAACATCTTTTGCAAAGTTCTCCAACTCTCCAAAATCGTATTCCTTACCTTCACGTATCCATTGGCGTCTGCTTTCCTGAATCAGCCACAACCCTATGATATTTTTCAGAAATGTTGTTGTATTCTCATATCCGCCTTCATTGGTAATATTATATTTCTCAGATTTACTATTTATTATAGGTTGCTTTAATTCGGTTCCTAGTAGTGACCAAGTACCACAACTAAGGAAAATAAAGTCATCTTCTTTAGCAGGTACTGCTATTAAAGCACACTGTGTATCATGTGAAGCCACACAAGCCACTGGAACCTTATTTACATTCAGTTCCTCGCAGATATCATCTTCCAAATAACCTGCGATTGTTCCGCTCTGTATAATTTCTCCAAGTATGCTTTTAGGAATTCCAAGTTGTCTTAGCAACTCATCTGACCAAGTTCGTTTTTTAGCATCCATCATCTGTGTCGTTGATGCAATTGAAAGTTCAGCATGTTTTTCTCCTGTAAGGAAATAGGTCAACAAGTCTGGAATTAGTAATAATCGTTCGGCTCTTTCTAGCAATTCGGGTCTTTTTTGTTTAATTGCTAGCAGTTGGAATACTGTATTTAGTTCCATAAACTGATTACCAGTAATCTGGTAAAATTGCTCCTTTGATATGTAATGAAAGCTTTCTTCTATCATTCCTCTGGTTCTTTCATCA
>CAZQTM010000195.1:0-4255 GCA_964595855.1 uncultured Lachnospiraceae bacterium
TACATACCATTTTCTATCAATTGTAGCTGGACTAGCCATAAATGTTTTCATAGTATATCCTCCATAAAAATCATTGTTAATTATTTACATGCTTTGATTCACTTAATCGGGGCTTTGATTTTTGCAAATCATCTATTAAAAAAAGTTATTCGGGGCTATTTGAATAACCATTTTCAAGCTTAACCACACTGATGTATTATACTAAACGTATCCTTGCGTGTCAACTGATTTTTACTGTATAAGTGGTTTTTATTTAAACTGATACGAAACAAGACATAGACCACACGCCGGTGCTGTTGGTCCTGCACATGTTCTGTCTTTTCTTTCCAAAATATCTTTTATGATCTCTGGTGGATATTTATTTCTTCCAACTTCCATTAAGGTGCCGGCAATGATTCTTACCATATTATAGAGAAATCCATTTCCGGTTACAGAGATTGTAATGTCTTCTTTCTTTCTTTTCACCGATATCTTTGTAATAGTACGGATATTGGTAAGTGCAGTAGAATTCACACTGCAAAAGCTGGTAAAATCATGTTCACCAATCAAAAACTGGGCACCCTCCTGCATTAACATTTCATCGAGTGGTGTATACGTAAAATATGAATATCTTTGTTTTAATGGATTGGGGAACTCTTCACAGTCAATATGATACTCATATGTTTTTTCTGTCTTAGTTTTACGTGGATGAAAATCCGGTGCAACTTCCATTGATTTTCTGACTCTAATTGCCTCAGGTAATAATTGATTTAATGCGTATGCGTATTTTTCAGAAGGAATACCGGATGCTGTATCAAAAACTGCAATGTTACATAAAGCATGTACCCCTGCATCTGTACGGCTTGCGCCGATTACCTCTATTTCTTCATGAAGGAGCTGTTGCAAGCATTTATTCAGTTCTCCTTCTATTGTTTCTGCATTATCCTGATACTGCCAGCCATGATAATCGGTACCATCATAAGCAACCGTTAAGCAGATTCTTCTCATATACGTTGTACCTCACTATGATAGATCAAAACATACTCCCAATTACGATACAGACCACCAGATAACAAAAAACAAATAAATAGGAGATGTAGTCTCTCTTTTTATATACTAGTGGCTTCATTTTCGTCCTGTGTTCACCACCGCGATAACATCTGGCTTCCATTGCCATCGCAAGGTCATTTGCCCTTCTAAATGCAGATATAAATAAGGGAACAAGCAATGGTACAAGACTTTTTGCTTTTTTTATCAAATTACCACTTTCAAAGTCTGCTCCTCTTGCAATTTGAGCCTTCATTATTTTATCGGTTTCCTCCATTAGGATTGGAATAAAGCGTAGTGCAATGGACATCATCATGGAAACCTCATGAACAGGTACCTTAACCTTTTTCAATGGATTTAATATGCTCTCAAGCCCATCTGTCAGATTATTCGGAGTGGTGGTAAGTGTCATCACGCTGGAACCAATAATGAGGAAAGAAAGCCTTGTAGCCATCTTAATTGCTGTTTCTAGTCCCTGCTTGGTAATGCTTATCTTCCATATGGAGAAAATAACATCCCCAGGTGTTAAAAACAGATTAAAGAACACCGTTAATATTAATAAAAATAAGATTGCTCTCATGCCCTTTATCATAAATTTAAAAGGAACATTTGACAGTTTTATCGTAAGTGCCAAAAAAAGAGCAACTATGATATATCCCCAAAAATTTCTGACAACAAATAGGGAAATGATGTATATAATTGTGGCAGTCAATTTCACTCTTGGATCTAATCGGTGAATAATTGAATCTGTCTGATAGTATTGACCTAATGTAATATCTTTTAACATGTATTCTCCAAAGTACTTATTTATAATAGCGTTTCTTACTGTATTACGCTCATAATTTCCTTACAGGCTTCGTTGATTGTAGTTGCATCTGTTTTTACAGGGAATCCTTCCTCCTGCAGTTTATGCATGATATAGGTAACCTGTGGTGCTGCAAGACCAACATTTTCTAATTCTTTATAATGTGAAAAGACTTTTTTGGGGGTATCATCAAATAATATACTACCTCTATTCATAACAATGATTCGATTCACATAGTTTGCAACATCTTCCATACTATGAGAAACAAGAATAACGGTAATATTATTTTCCTCATGCAATTTCTTTACCTGCTGTAATATATCATCTCTGCCTTTTGGATCTAGTCCTGCTGTTGGTTCATCCAAAATCAGTATTTCCGGTTTCATTGCAAGCACACCTGCAATTGCAACGCGTCTCTTCTGTCCTCCTGATAGTTCAAATGGAGACTGATAGAAATACTCATCCTCAATCCCAACCTGTTTTAGTGCAGTGTAGGCTCTTAGTTCAATTTCCTTTTGTGGAAGGCCAAGGTTCTTAGGTCCAAAGCATACATCTGCAAAAACAGTTGATTCAAATAATTGATGTTCCGGATATTGAAACACCAGTCCGACCTTGCTCCTTAGTTCTTTCATTGAGAAACCCTTATTATAGATATCTTTTCCATTAAAGTATATTTCTCCACTGTCAGCCCTTAAGAGACCATTTAGATGTTGCACAAAGGTCGATTTTCCAGAACCGGTATGACCAATAAGACCAATAAAATCTCCATCTTTAATTGTAAGGCTAATATCTTTCAAAGCCTCTATTTTTAATGTTGTGTCTTCACCATAAAAGTAGTGAACATGATTTAGTATCAGCGACATATATCTCCAATCACTTCATAACCGTGGCTTTCTTTAGGTTATCTATTAATTCATCCGTTGTTAAGATTCCATCTGGTAAAGGTAATCCCTTCTTCTTTAATTCATATGCGAGTAATGTGACCTGCGGAACATCAAGTCTCATTTTCTTCAATTCCTCGACCCTAGAAAAAATCTGTTTGGGTGTTCCTTCCATCCGAACTTTTCCCTCATCCATAACAAATATCTTATCTGCATAGATTACTTCTTCCATATAATGTGTAATTAATATGATAGTAACCTTTTCTACGTCATTTAGAGCTCTTGCAGCTCGTATTACCTCTTTACGCCCATTCGGATCAAGCATTGCTGTTGGTTCATCCAGTATGATGCATTTGGGATGCATTGCAATAACACCGGCAATTGATACCCTCTGTTTCTGTCCTCCGGATAATTTATTGGGTGAATGTTTCCTGAACTCATACATCCCAACTGCTTTTAAACTTTCCTCTACACGCTCCCAGATCTGTTTTGTTGGTACACCAAGATTTTCGGGCCCAAAGCCGACATCTTCTTCTACAACCTGTCCTATAATCTGATTGTCAGGATTTTGAAAGACCATTCCAGCGCTCTGTCTGATGTCCCAGATATTATCTTCATTCTTTGTATCCTTGCCATCAACAAGCACTTCTCCCTCTGTAGGATATAGAATAGCATTCAAATGCTTTGCAAGCGTAGATTTACCAGAGCCATTGTGACCTAAAATAGCAATAAAATCTCCTTGTTTAACAGAAAGGGTAACGTTATCAACCGCTCTCGTTATACCCTCAACGTTGCCTTCCTCATCTCTTCTTATATAATCAAATGATAGTTTATTTGTCTCAATCAGATTCATATATTTCCTTAAGTTATCTAATAAAATTATTTGGTTAACAATATGCACTTTTTACATTTTACTAGAAAATTACACATAATACAAGTTTTACAATGTTATCTTTTTATGTCATAATCTAATAAGAAATTTTAATCAAAGGATAAGTAAAATGAAAATAGATAAAAAGATATTAAAGGGAATAGCTATCGTAACATTTGTCATTATTATATGTACTTTTTTAACAAAGATAACGAATTCATCGGAAACACTTGCCGATTACGCTAAAGCTAACCCTGAACTCGCATATCATTCAACACAGGAAAGTACCGAATCAGTTGAGGCTTCAATTGAAACAGAAATGCAAGCAGAAACTACAATAGAGCCCGAATCAGAGACTATTTCAGACGAATATACTGACAGTACAGAACGCTATACACTTAGAGATGGTTTCTTTTATGAGCCCATTCCGGAATCTATTAAAAAAGAAATGGACAATGTATCTCATCCTAAGGATGCAACTGTTACCTATACTGAGTTAAGCTACGTCAATGTTTATTATTATGATTTTAATAATGAGAAGCAGGTTGGTGAAATTGTATGTAATAAAACAATTGCAAATGATCTAATCCAAATATTCAGTGAACTATACGATTCCGGTTATCAGTTTGAACAAATTGCTTTAATTGATGAATACAATGGGGATGATACGCT
>CAZQTM010000196.1:0-4251 GCA_964595855.1 uncultured Lachnospiraceae bacterium
CCAGTTCTATTGCGTATGACCAGTGATCCATACATTAAAATAAATGTTGCCGAAATCTCTAAAAGTGTTTTCACATCGATTCCTATCATTCCATGAATCAGTATAGCTATAATTGCACATATCAATGCCCCCAAATTCAATATACCTCTAGCCGGTTTGAGTGTGTTGATTTTATCAGCCAGAACCACATAAAACAGACCCTCTCCTAATCCCCATACAATAGCTACTACCAGATATCCAAGAATATTCAACGGGGCAGGCGTTTTTAGAATATCCAAAGTCAAAAACATACCCTGAAATGGTAAAAATCCATGGATATCATTCGTAAACCACAGAAATAATATTGTCGGAATAGATACCAATAAGCTTTCGATAATTGAAAGAATAGCATTATTTCTTGTTAACCCATGATCTGCCAACCTTTCATGGTTTCTTATCAAAACAATAAGAATACCAAGACACGACATGCCAAACTGTATCAACAGTACAGGCAAGAAGCGCCATAGTAGCGCATGAGAATCATTTCTTCCATAATCCATTATCGTACCATCAAATGCAATATACAAAGCTGCAGAAACAAAACTAATTCCTAAAATGGTTGTAATATCCCTTTTAGCAGTTGCTCTCTCCATAAACCCACTCACAAAACATTTACCTTTCTTTGCCTCTGCTTTTATATTCCCAGTGTCTTATTTTGCAATATTCCTTAAATCCAATACTACTATATACATTTCTGCCCATATCAGAAGCTTGTAAAACACTATACTTACAACCCATGTCCTTAGCATCTCTTAAAGCCGTCTTTGTAATCAAAGTTCCAAAACCTTTTCCCCTAAAATCATTGGCTGTACCGACTAAATGAATCCCTGCAATTGCATCTTTAATATAAAGCATTAAAGTAGCCACAATTTTATCTTTATAATAGCATCCGTACAATCTAATATCATTTTCGTTCAGAAACATTTTATAAATATGTGAATTTCTTTTCTTTCCGAATGCTTCTTCCGTTACTAATATCCACTCTTCAAGTTCATCAGTACTTTTTATAGTTCTAATTTGACCTATATTTTCATTGTTTTCAAATTTAAATGATGCTAAGTCAATAGCCATCCCAGACTGTTGATAAAACATATTGAAATTGAGACTCTCTAAATAATCTTCTAAAAAAATTGGCTGGTTATATGAATTAATTAATAAGTGATTTGGAGCTATTCCAAGTTCTATATTTTTACATAATAACATGATTACTTCTTTCATATCAGCTAACGGAATATTCATATCAAAAATATTATTATATCCTTCAAAATATGAATTTTTAGCCCATGAATAACAATTCTGTTTTACAACTTCTCCACACGATATATTTGCAGCTTTAATATATAAATTGATTAGGTTCTTTTCAATAATTAGTGCGATATCGTTAATTTTACACATAAATCTCCTTTTATTTATTTTGCACAAACAACGCTTGTTGTTTAAAATAATAGTGATGCAAAATAAATACGGATACTTTTTTATTTTATTATTAAATCTCTAACTACATATATTACAGATGGTACAATAAATAATGATACAAAAGCAACCTTTTTACTTTTTATTAGCAATAAAATTTCTTTTCTAGTCGCTTTTTTTCCTACTCATCTCAAACCAAAATTCCACCCCGTCCTCCCGGTTGTTTACCCCATACTTACTATCATGCGCATCCAAGATTGATTTTACGATTGACAGCCCCAAACCACTTCCGCCGTCTTCCCGGGTTCTTGCTGGATCTATTTTATAAAAGCTGGTCCATATTTTCTCCATTTCTTCTTCTGGTATTGGTCTTCCTGAATTAATTATTCCAAAACAAGCCCTCTGGCCTGATTTCTTCAAAGTGATTCGCAGCTCCTTTTTTTCATCCAAATGGGTTAGTGCATTATTTAGGAAATTAGCAATCACCTGTTCTAAACGCATGGCATCTGCCTCTATAAAAATATTTTTTTCCATTTCTTTTGTTAAATGCACACCTAAATCCTTTAATCTCTTCTGATACTTCTCAATGATAGAATCAACTAGGAATGTGGCATTGATCTGCTCTTTTTGTATGGTAAAGAAACCTGCCTCTAATTGGGATAAATCTAACAGATCCCGCACCAGCCGGTTCATTTTGTCGGACTCTTCCATAATGACATTGCAATAAAATTCTTTTCGCTCGTTTGAAGTTGCTACGTTTGTCATTAAGCCCTCCGCATATCCCTGAATAAGAAAGATAGGTGTCTTTAGCTCATGGGACACATTAGATACAAATTCTTTTCTCATTTTATCCAGACTACGTTCATATAGAATGTCATGTTCAAGCTGCCGGTTCCGTTCATTCAATTCCGTGATTGCCTGATTCAGGCTGTAGGACAAGCGGTTTATGCTATAGGAGAGTTCTCCTAATTCATCCGAACTGCTAATCGCAAGGGTTTGGGAGAAATTCAGGTCAGCCATCTGTCTGGCCGTTTTATTAATTTCCGTAATGGGTTTGGTGAATCGTCTGGAGAAAATCAAGGCACAGGCACCGGTTAATAATATGGTAATCAGTCCCAAAACAGCTGTAACCCGATTGGAAAGGGCGGCTGTTTCTGCAATACCTTCCATCGGAACCCAGATAAGGTGCTTTAGCCCATTTTCCATCTGTACTTGAAGACGTAGTGTTTCTATCTCATAATGGGGATCTGTCCGAACCAGAAAATAGGCATTTTCGCTATAGCGTTCCCACTCCTTTGGCCGCTTATTGATTCCATCCATAAAATCAAAAGGAAACTTACCCCCTACGGCAGGTAAACCATGCTCCGTTTCACTCGGATAATAAATTTCACCGTTACCAGCTCCTATAATAATCGTTCCGCCAATGCTTTTTTCCAAGGTCTTAATCTGGTATAGCAGCTGCGTATCCTGCAATTCCTCCTGGGTATTCCGCTCTCCGATTAATTCCGTCAGTTTCTGGCTGGTCTCAATGAGCGTATGCTTTTTATTATAAAGATAATATTTTTCCGCAAAAAATTGATTAAATCCAAATAACAATATTGCAAAAAGCACACTACTGACTGTCATATAGAGAATCAGCCTAATACGTATTGATAATTTCATAATTGCTCCTGTCTGTCCTGGTTGTGGACATTATCCTTCAAAACGATATCCAAAGCCTCTGATTGTGGTTATGGCATCCCCTTTCTCCCCGAGTTTAATACGGAGACGGTTCATATGCGTATCCACTGTCCGCAAACCGCCATAATATTCATACCCCCAGACCCGGTTAAATAACTGCTCCCTGGATACAATTCTTCCTTTGTTCTCTGCTAAAATTAGTAAAATGTTATATTCTTTTGGACTCAAATTCACTTCCTGTCCAGAAACGATAACCGCATGTACCCCATCATCTATCAATAAATCCGTGAACTCAAGCTTCTTTTCCGCCTGTTTCTCCTTGTCTATCCTGCGAAAGAATGCGTTGATTCTGGCTATCAAGGTACTTGGCTTAATTGGCTTTTTTATGTAATCATCTGCCCCAATCTCAAATCCATGCACCTCGTCAAAATCTTCACTTCTTGCTGTCAACATGATAATGGGTATTTCTGATTGCTTTCTGATCTCCCGGCATACCGTCCAACCATCAAACACAGGGATCATTACATCCAAAAGAATCAAATCAATCCCCTGCTCCTTTTCATAAAACAGCTCAAGCGCCTGTCTGCCATCCACCGCCTCTAACACACAGAATCCTTCCTGTTGTAAAAAGTCACTTAATAAAATTCTTATCTTGGCTTCATCATCTACTACTAATATTGTTTTCATCTACTTCAACTACCCCGTTCATCTAAAATTTCCTGCACAAGCAAGGATTTAATACTATTCTATATTGGGTACATTAAATGTACTTTAGAAGATGGGGTGGATGGTTTAACATCTGTATCAATTGCAAAAAAGAAGAAACTGTTATAAATTCTCTTAAACAGTTTCTTCGTCTCTTTTATGCCTTACTATTAATCAAACCTTCTTCTTGATTAAACATGAATTGGAAATTTTGTTGATATGCCTTCAATGCCTGGGCTGCGAAGGAATCCATTTCGGTGCTGGTAATCTCGCCGTCTTCATCCGTGTCATATTGGTTAAAGAAATCATTTGAAGTTGAAGCATTTCCTAATCCAAGTTCTTCCATCAAAGTTTCATACTCATCCGATGACAAACTTCCGTCTCCATCCGTATCAATTTCAGATGGAAGAGTTT
>CAZQTM010000197.1:0-4247 GCA_964595855.1 uncultured Lachnospiraceae bacterium
CTTCCCGGCTGAACTACAGGAGTCGGTGCCCCTGAAATCACAACAGGTCTGTTGTAGGTAGATGAAGCTGAGCTTGACTTATTTGTCGAACTGGAGCTAGAGCTTGACGACTTATTTGTAGAGCTTGACGAAGAGCTCGAGCTGCTTGAGCCTGAACCCGATGAAGAACCAGAGCCGGAACTACTTGAACTTGAAGTTGAAGAAGACGCTTCCGTATCTTCATACTGTGCAACATAAGCCGTACTTACAGATATTTCTGTTATTTCAGGACTCCAACCTATAAACTTATATTTAGCATTTCCTGATGGATGAACAGGATCTGTTTCTGGCTTTTTAGGAGTTCCAGGTGATGTAAGTCTTACTGACTCAATTATTGTTCCATCTATGTTATAAAATGTTGCAACAATATTGTTGTCAAGCAACTCATAGTCGTAGCCCATACGCTTCGCATATTTGATTGCAGCACTATCTTCGTAGCTAAAGATTTTAGGCTCTAATGTTTTTATTGGAACAGACGGATCTTCAAATGCCTTGTCATCAATATCATATTCGATTGATGGCATTACTACTTCCATATAATCTCTGCATCCAGCAAATGCTGCTCTCATAACCTGATCGCAAGACTCAGGAAGAACTACTTTTCTTAAATTATCACAATCAGCGAAACAATTTTCAGGAATAGTTTCTATTTCGTTGCATTCACCCATCAACACTTCAGTAATCTTATTACAGTTATAAAATGCATTGTCTTCAATTTTGGTAATATCTGAACGCGGTGAAACAACTTTATCATTATTAGAACCTTTTGATGGAAGACATTCAACTAATGTAGTGTCAGTTCCGTCATAACTGTATATTATTCCTTCCTCCATCCAAAAATATGGATTTTCAGGAGTGGCAGCATCATATCCTTGTGCAGTAGAGTCACCATAATATGAAACAACAGAGACATTACTTGAATTTTCGAAAGGTGCTACACCTGTATCAATTACATCTGAAAGAAATGTAACTGCCATTAAGTCACCCGGATTATCTTTATCGCTTGAAAATGCCTTATCAGGTATTTTTTGAACAGAACCAAGAATTACTTCAGTAGTGCCATCAAGGTTCTTAAACATATTACCGCTGTTTGCATTTTCTATAGTAGTAATTCCTTCCGGAATAATAATCTTCTCAAAGCAGTCCTTTGTTGCTCTCATAATATCAGTAGCAGCCATAGGATCTGCATTATACTCATTAATAATTTCCTGTACAGTTTTATTTGCTCCATTCACTGTAGCTGGCGTATCATAGGTAGGATATGAAATAAGGGACACTCCACCATTTCCACCATCAACTGTAGGGTCATATTTACAAACCAAAAGATCCGGTATCTGCGTTTCGTATGTTATATATCCTGCCTGAGTCGGATTGACTCTGTTTTCAGGATTTATTGCATATAAATATGGCTTATATGTCGGATCCATTCTTCCATGAATCGTCAATGAATCAGATCCAGTAAAAAATGCTTTATCTCCTAATTCAGTAATTACAGGATCATTTATAGTTCCATTCACATTGTCATATGTTCTCAGGCTTATCTTTGTAAGTTTTGGATTATTAGCAAAACAGCTATTACCAATTGTCATATTAGTGCTTGCAGGTATTGATTCATTTGTAATAGGATCAATATTGTGTACGAATTCAACATCCTGAAGATTTGGCATATTAAAAAATGCCGCATTACCAATATAATCTACAGAGTCCGGAACAAGAACATGCGCTGGCTTTGATAATGTTGAGCATGCATTATCACCAATACTTTTAATATTAAATCCACCTATTGTATGAGGAATTGTCAGTGTATCACCAGCTATAGAATCATCATATACAGAAATCCGGGTAATTGTAGCATTACCATCCTCTCCGATTGTAAAATCGTACTTATACCCATTTCTACGTAATTCATAATTATCAATATCCGTATCAGGCGGTACACTTGAACGATATGTTGCACCTACAGTTGCAGCGTAATTCTTAATATTACACTCATCATCAGGTCCCCATATATAAAATCTGCCATTTATCAGTTCATCAGAGAATTCATCTTCATCTTCTATTGATGCAGCACCGTTTAAAAACTCTACATAACCAAGCTTTTTACAACCGGCAAAGGTACCTTTAGGCAAACTTTCACTATAGTTTTTAGGAAAGACGGCATATTCAAGATTCTGGCAGTTATTAAATGTGCCACATGATTCTCTGGTTAAAGTATGACTTTTTATTGTAGAAACACCAGTATTATTATCAAGTCCGACTAATGATATTTTGTTAAGAGCAGTATCATCTGCAAATACATTACAGCCTAGTTTAATATCAGAACCGGCATTGCTGAAATCAAAATTCGAAAGAGATGTACATTCTGCAAAAGCTCCTGAACCAACCTCAATGGATGCAGTATGTGGAAATATAAAATCAGTAAGTCCTGTACATCCATAAAATGCACAGTCTCCGATTTTATTCAAACTACCGTCTTCAATGTTAATATTTCTCAGTGCAGAGCAACCTGAAAATGCCTCATCTCCTATAGATTCACATTTTGATCCTATATTTACAGTAGTTATGTTAGCGCAGTCCTTAAAAGCTCTCTCTCCGATTTTGGTAATAGCATTAGGTATTGTGATACTTGTAATAGATCCTTCTCCTGTGAATGCATCGTCACCAATAAAAGCTATATTTTTGATTCCGTCAAGTGCACTTGCCGAAGAATCTTTAGTACAGTATTTTGTTTTCTGTGTTCCCTCAACTGCATCATCACTATCAAAAACAAAACTACCAGTTGAGTCATCATTATGACCTTTTACTTCATGCTCAACTTCAGTAATAATAAAATAATTATAATTTTGTCCATTTTCAGAACGATCAATACGCTGTTCAGTATAGTACGTATATGTTCCAGCCTTCATATGATTAATTACGTCTGCATCGCCGTCTTTATATTCATAAATATTTGGATCAGATGATGTCATACTAAAATTAATGTTAAATTCTGTTGAAAGATTAATACAAACACTGTTTTGAAGATTGATTCCGGCTGTTGGCATATATGGACTTGCCCCACCACCAATATATTTTTTTATATATTTATAGTCGGCCTGATCTCCCTTTGTGATATCAAAAATAGGAACAGGAACAGTTTCTTCATGAGGCATACCCGACATATCAATTACATTATATCTTGTTGAACCTATCTGAAAAGACTCCTTATAAGGGAAAGCTTTTTCAGCTACATCATTACCTGCATCAACTTTTGCATCAGCTATTCCATGCTTATTATTATCACATAAATCATTTGAAGAAGGTGTAGAGTTAGGCGTTGATGTTGTAGCTTGAACGCCGCCATTTTGAACAGGAATTAGTGCAATAATAATGGCTGTTGCAAGCATAAGCCCTGCAATTGTCCACCTGGCGCTCTTTTTAAGGTAAAGCTTATTCTTTTTATTTGTTTTTGTTGTTTTCTTGCTGGTTTTAGCCATTGCTATTCCCTTCCAAATCCTTTAGGCAATAATAAATTTAACTTGCTTTCTTTGCTACTATTACAAATCTTTCTGCTCCTTGAGTATAGTCGCAGGTTGAAAGTGTAATAAGAGCATCTCCATATACAGATGACACCCCTGTATCATATAAAGACATTTCAGACATATCTTTCATATAGGAATTATATTCGTCTTCTGAATTTGCATTAATGAACTGATAATACTTAAATGTAACCTCGGCTTCTTCATGTACTACCTCTGAAAAAACATACATTATTTCATATGTACCCTTTTCATATATAGTATCGAACTGAATTACAGGATGATCCTTATAAAAACTCTCATCCTTATAATTCTTAAGCGTTCCGAACATCTTTCCCGATTTCATATTATGTCCGTATATTAATAAATTCTGACTTCTTGGCCATATTGAACAATCTTTATCAAGAAAAATCGAGCCGTTTTTATCTTCTTCCTGATCAAAGTTATGGTCTAAATAATAATCATTATTTGATGTCTGCATAACAGGATTATCTACTTTAGTACCGTCAATTTTAATCCATCCCACAAGTTTTTTATTTAGGTTATAAGTCGAAAGATACTCTTCTAAAATGTCCGGAGTATCGGTACTATCTAGTCTTACTCTTGCTTCCTGTAAAAATACAAAATTATTATTTTCCTTTACTTTATTAAGATTATCAACCTGCTCGCTTGAGTGGCTTGCCTGGTAAT
>CAZQTM010000198.1:0-4236 GCA_964595855.1 uncultured Lachnospiraceae bacterium
CATTGTAGTGAGCGGAGTCTTGTACCGTCCGTAATATCCAAGGGAGATTTCTCGTACAAGCACAGTATTATCAATACTAACCTTAGTATTCATTTTTGTATTACTATATCTTACAGCTCCATTGTCTGCTCCGAGGATTCCATCCTTCTTATCATTGATAATCGCTGAATACACAAAAAGCTGTTCAAAAAGAAGAATTAAGTCTTTATAGCTCATATTGCTATGGTTATCTTTAACAGAAGAACACACTGATAGGCATAATAAAACCTCTCTAAAGCCTCTAATATCATCACTTATCGTTGTTAAATGCTTAATAACACGTCTTCCATAGTATGACCAGATAGGTTGTAAGCCTAACGGATCTCGTTTGGACGTACCTGTTATCTTTTCATCATATTCAGTAAAGTAGATTTCTCCAAATTCTTCTTTCATAAAGCTTTCTACTCCTCTGCTAGTATCTTATTCATGTATCAGCACTTTCCTTGCCATCTCCATGTATTCCTGCCTCATTGCCTCTGGACTCACTATCTGCATCTGACCTGCAAATCGAAAAGCCCATGCGAAAAAGGTTCGACTTGCTGAAACTGTTACTGTAGCTTTGAACTTATTCTCCGATACTCTTTCCGTCTGAATCGCTTCACCAAAGCGGTCTACTACAGATTTCATGAGCTCATTATCACACAGCAATTCCACCTGCTGTTCATCACCATCATACATTTCAACAGATGTTTTCACGTAATCTGCAATAGTAAAACCTTCTGGCTCTGGAACTGCATTATCTTCTATTACTTCCAAATCGATAATTCTATCAATACGGAAGGTAACAACCTTGCTGCGCTTATCTGAAAAACCAATTAAGTAATAGTAATCATCATTCCAAAGACATCCATATGGGCTGTTTACATAGATTTCGCCATCATTACGCAGAACTTTATTTTTATCCGCGTCATATTCCTGATATTGGAAGCGCACCTTCTTTTTATCCATTACAGATTCTATCAATTTATCAATGACATAATATAACTGCGTGTTGTCAGTCTTAATTCGATCCGCAGTATAAATTCTTGGTGCAATCTGCTCCTGTTGATAAACACTAGCCATTGATGATATCTTCTTAATTAGTGCATCGCTCTTGCCTGTACTAATGAATCTCGATGAAGAAACCGCATCCACCAGAAGCTTCAACTCAGGAAGTTCAAATCGTCTTTCTCCCATGAAGAACGAATTTCCCCTAGAAACATTGGTAACAATATCAATATCAAATTTTGTCAGAATATCTATGTCATCTTTAATTGTCTTACGGTTAGCTATGTAACCCAGCTTACCCATTTCTTCAATGAGCTCCTGAGTTGTTACAGAATGATTTTCATCAGTATATTGGTACATGTACTGCTGTAATGCCAGTAGTCTTCCTTTTTTATTCTTTTCCTCTGCCATATTAGAACCTCATATTTCCATTCGTATTATCACCTCAACTTAATTTCGTCTATCTATATTCAAAGCGTATTCTATCATTCTCAGTTCCGAAATGTTTAGCGAATTTGTTGCTCACAATTTGAGGTTCAAATATCCACGAAGTTACCCTACTATGTTATATTTCTAACTAATAATCAGTGTCATAATCCCAATTAGTATAAAGCAATACTCTTTTGAATAAACGCAACAGTATCATTTCTATTCAGCATAAGATCATATACCAATGTTTCCATATCGGGAATTAGATATTTCTCCAATACCCATTTTAGGTTCTCATCAAAATTAACATATGTAATATGATACTCATTAACTTTATTATGAACTATTGAACATCTAAACCTATATATTAGTTTTCCAAACACATTTAATACACTCTGTTTACTTGGGTTATCAATCGATACAAGTTCTTTATTTTTGTTTTTTACACCCAATATCTGAATTGCCTTATTCATCATAATCTTGTTCTGCGGATCACTCTCTATTAATGAAATCCAATTACTATATAAAGCATCCTCCAATGTTATTGAATTTATTGCGATTTTTCCCGCTGCATCAAGAAACGATTGCATTGCTGCTTCTTCTGATTTCCCCATTTCTACACTAATATCTTTAAAGTCACGTACTGTTAATTTTTGATAACTCCGATCTTTGCAAAATACACATATTAGATTCTTAAACATAAAGTTTTCTATAACTTGATAAATACGTAAAAATTTGTCAAGTGTATACTCTTGCAAATTATATTCATTCATTACGTCAACTATCTCCGAAAATTGTTCATATTGAATGTCATTGTCAAAAGTTACCGCTACTGCAGGCATAGTACGTGAATATTTGGGAACATTCTTAAATACTTTACCGTTTAATACTGCATTTAGTTTTGCAAATTCTATTCTTCTCTTTTGTGCCTCGCCATCCAGCTCTTTCGGCGCAAGTAATAAAACATCGTACTGCTTCTTTAGATCAATATGTTGCAAGGTTAACAAGAGTAATTCTTGGAGCATGTTTTTTTCTTTTTCCAAAAAGGTTCTTACTTGTTCTATATCAGTGCAAACTAGCATCAAAATGCCATTACCATCATCATTTCCATTTTGATAGTAAACACTTCCATAATCCGCGCAAACACTGTTTTCATATACATAATAATCCTCATATTTTGCTATTTCTTGTTCCCAATCTTCTGATTGCATAGAATTATCAATCAATACACTTAGAATTTCGACCATTAGATTAATCGTACCTAGTTTATATTCGCCAACTTCTAAAGCACACAAGCTCTTCATTACATCAGTTAAGATAGTTATTTTTTCTTCAATTGTTTCTCCTTGTGTTCCTATTTTTTGAAATAAACTAGCCAATAATCCTTGAGATTCTTCTTCAATATTTGGTCCTAATTCTGCAATATCATTTATGATTTTTTGTACTTCTACATACAAAGAATCTATAACTTTAATCCTCTGCATCTTCTTTTCCCCCAAAGTAATTATTCCAATCAATACACTCTGTTTTATCCTCTAACAACTCTAACACCGCATTTTTAACTGCTTTTTTTGTAATGTTACCAACATTCACTTTACTGATTTCAACATTTATTTGCTTTGCAGATTCAAATTCGGAAAGATTTAAACACTTGACTTTGTTAATCAATTTGTCAAATCCTGATACATCACTTTGTTTTTCATCATATAAAGCAATTGCTGCAAATAGCGCCACCAGAGTAGTTTCTCGAGCAATCCATTTAACACCTATATCGCCAAATTCAGACACTAGTTTATCATCAAAATCTACTAAAAATCTCATATAAGATTCTAGTTTTGAATAACTAAAATAGTTTTCTAAATTGTCCTTATCCTCTTGAACTTGGTTGACCAAAGCTGTATTTGTTGTAATAGGTTTTTTTTGATAATATGAAATAATTGCAGATATAATGTGGGAAAAATAGAATTCACCTTTTATTCTATTTTTACTATATAATGTATCTGAAATTTCTTTATTTCTTCTAATTCCTTTACCACCATTTTGGGTACATATCTCATTTAATCTAGGTAAAACATTTAGAAATAGAAGTTCCAGTTGATGACGAATATCCATTTGCTTATGTCCTGCATTCAATATAAGCATCTTCTCTGTTTCTTGTATTGGAGAAAGTTCCTCCCATATTTCAAACCACTGTATACTTTCATAAAAATATCTTTTGAAACGATCAATATTCCCATTTCTTTTATACTCATCTATTATCGCTAATAATACGCTAACATCGCATTCCTTTTCTCTAAGTTTATCGGAAAATGATCTCGCTATCTTCATTTTTGACATTGTCTTTAGCTCTTCTTTGTTACCTATCTCATCAAATAACTTTAGAGACTTCCATACTTCATGAATTCTATACGTTCTTTGAAGCCCATCTAGTATTCTGTACTTCTTTAACTTGATCTTCTTTCCAGCTTCAAGCACTTCAACTTCTTCACCTACCAATGTAATAGCTGGAATATTACCTTGGCTAATAATTGTATCTACTATTCTATCCAAATAAACGTTCTTAACAATTCCCCTTTGGATAGCATTATCACGGTATTCTACAGGTACATTGTCCATATACATCGCTAATGTACATCCACTCAAATAACAGTTTCCATTTCCATCTGTATTTTTCTCTGAATATACATCTAAAATCATATAATCATTTTGTTCAGCCGTATTCCCACCTTGTTCGCTTGCTTTTTTCTCTAAACTAAAAAAAGTACTAGCATTGAAAACTTG
>CAZQTM010000199.1:0-4235 GCA_964595855.1 uncultured Lachnospiraceae bacterium
AATATTAATAATTATTAACATGAGTTTTCCTTTTCCACTTGCTTGAAAAATAAGATTATTATATGATAAACCTAATGTTGTTCAGATAACAATAATACAAATAGGAAAAGAGGATGTTTTATGACTACCGGAGAAAAAGCATTACAACTGCACGAAAAGTGGAACGGTAAAATTGAAACCGTTGCCAAGTCATCTGTTAAAACAAGGGAAGATCTTGCCCTTGCTTATACTCCTGGTGTTGCAGAACCCTGTAAAGTAATTGCACAAGATAAAGAAGCTGCGTATACATATACGATAAAGGCCAATACCGTCGCAGTTGTTTCTGATGGTAGTGCTGTACTTGGGCTTGGAAATATCGGACCATATGCTGCAATGCCTGTAATGGAAGGAAAAGCCGTACTGTTTAAAGAGTTTGGCGGTGTAAATGCAGTTCCCATTTGTTTGGATACACAGGATACGGAAGAAATCATCAAAGCTGTAACCTACCTGGCTCCTGGATTTGGTGGTATTAATCTTGAAGATATTAGTGCACCAAGATGTTTTGAAATAGAAGAAAGACTAAAAAAGATACTGGATATTCCGGTATTTCATGATGACCAGCATGGAACAGCCATTGTTGTACTGGCTGGAATTATGAATGCTTTAAAGGTTGTTGACAAGAAAAAGGAAGATTGTAAAGTAGTTGTCAATGGTGCTGGAAGTGCGGGTGTAGCAATTACCAAACTTCTACTTACCTATGGTTTTAAAAATGTCATTATGTGTGACAAGATAGGTGTCTTATCAAAAGCTTCTGAAAACCTTAACTGGATGCAGCAGGAAATGGTAAAGGTTACAAATCCAAATAATGAAACCGGGCTTTTAAAAGATGCGTTGAAAGGTGCTGATATCTTTGTTGGTGTTTCTGCTCCCGGAATTGTCACTAAAGAGATGGTTTCTTCCATGAATAAAGATTCCATTCTATTTGCCATGGCTAACCCGGTACCTGAGATTATGCCGGACCTTGCAAAAGAAGCCGGTGCTAGAGTTGTTGGAACAGGACGTTCTGACTTTCCAAATCAGGTTAATAACGTAGTTGCCTTCCCTGGAATATTTAAAGGTGCTTTAGAAGGACGTGCCAGACAGATTACTGAAGAAATGAAATTGGCAGCTGCAAAAGCAATCGCATCTTTAGTTCCGGATGATGAGTTGAATGATGAAAATATCATGCCTCAACCCTTTGATCCAAAAGTAGCTCAAGTAGTTTCGAATGCCGTAAAAGAACATATCAAATAAAAATATGAATAAAAATGTTACGATGTGGGGTAATAAACCCTATTTCTCACTTGATTATTTCTGCAAACAAAAATACAATGAAAAATTATATAAAATAGCACTTGATGCAGGTTTTACCTGTCCAAACAGAGATGGCACCCTTGACACAAGAGGGTGCATTTTCTGTAGTGCAGGCGGTAGTGGTGACTTTGCAGTTAAATCTGCAAATAAAACCATTCATGAACAGATAATTGAAGGCATATCTCTTTTTCATAATAAGAAAATAGGTAATCACTTTATTGCCTACTTTCAAGCATATACCAATACGTATGGTTCTTATGAATATCTGAAAGGAATTTATACACAGGCTCTGTCAGAGGAACTGATTTCAGGTATTTCCATTGCAACTAGACCAGATTGCCTTTCACCTCAAGTTCTTTCTCTTTTGAATGACTTAAAAAAAGAATTTCCCGAAAAATTTATTTGGGTTGAGCTTGGTCTTCAGACTATTCATGAAAGTACTGCTAGGTTTATTAGACGTGGATATTCCTTGGATATATTTGATAAAGCCGTAAATAATTTAAATAAAATAAGTATTCCTATCATTGTGCACATTATTCTTGGGTTACCAAATGAAACGAAAGAAATGATAATAAATACCATCGATTATGTAAATCAATGTCCCATATCTGGAATTAAACTTCAGTTGTTACATGTTTTAAAAGGGACTGACCTCGCAGACTTATATAGTAAAAAAAGCTATCACGTCTTATCAATTGATGAATATATTAATATTTTAATTTCATGTATACAAAAATTATCTCCGGATATTGTTATTCATCGTCTTACAGGGGATGGTCCGAAGGATATTTTAATTGCCCCATTATGGAGTCTAAATAAAAGGAATGTATTAAATACAATTCATAAAAAAATGAATGAGCAAAATGCATATCAGGGGCAATACTACTAGCGAATTGGATATAGAAAGGAATAGTGTAAAAAATATGTTTCAGGAATCATTTACTCTTTACAAATTAATTGTACTTTATATGTTAGATAAGGTATCCTATCCTCTCACTCATGCACAGGTAAGTTCCTTTGTACTAGATAAAGGATATACCAATTATCTTACATTACAGCAGGTAATAGCAGAGCTGACTGAGAATAAATTAATAACACAAAAAAGAGCGTTTAACCGAACTCAGTTACTGATAACTAAGGAAGGGCAGGACACAGTACAGTATTTTGGGAACCGTATCAGCGATGCAATAAAAACGGATATTAAACAATTCTTCACGGAAAATAATGTTGAACTGAAGGATGAAGTATCAATTCAATCCAATTATGATAAATCTGCGACCGGTGAATATGATGCTTATCTTTACGCAAAGGATAAAGGTATTGACCTTATGACAATCAAAATATCCGTTCCTACTGAAGCAATGGCAAAAGATGTGTGCGAGAACTGGCAAAAACGGAATCAGGAAATATATAAAAAAATGACAGAACTATTATTCTAAAATTGGGATATTATTTTACTCCTCTGCTTCCTTGATGATCTTTTTCATGTGTTCCTTTATTTTTGCTTCATAACCATTGTCTGATGGTTTAAAAAAACTACTTTCACTTAACTCGGTTGGGAGATACTGTTGATTCACATAGTGATTTTTATAATTATGTGCATATTTGTAACCTGTTCCATGCCCCAGTTTTGCTGCACTCTTATAATGTGCATCCTGCAGATATGGTGGAATCGGAAGGGTTCCAGTATTCTTTACTGCATTCATTGCGTCAAAGATGGCACAGGAGGAATTACTCTTAGGTGCTGTTGCTATATAAATAACAGCTTGTGCCAAAATAAGCTGAGCTTCCGGCATGCCAACCCTTTCTACTGCAAGTGATGCACTTACTGCTACCTGCAAGGCCATTGGATCTGCATTTCCCACATCTTCAGAAGCACATATCATAATTCTTCTTGCAATAAAAGTCACACTTTCACCTGCGTAAAGCATTCTTGCAAGGTAATATAGTGCGGCGTCCGGATCTGATCCACGCATGCTCTTTATAAAAGCAGAAATTGTATCGTAATGATTGTCTCCGTTCTTATCATATTTAACAACTCGCTTCTGGATGCATTCTTCTATGACTGCAAGAGTTATCGAAATCTTCCCATCTTCTCCACGATTCGTTGTCATAATAGCCAGTTCAATTGCATTTAATGCATGCCTTGCATCACCGCCTGCAATATCAGCCAGTGCTTCTAATGCCTCATCTGTAATTGTTGCACCGTAAGCACCCATACCATGTTCCTTATCGGTAATCGCCCTCACAATTAGAGACATAATATCCTCTTGGCTAAGTGGCTTCAATTCAAATATCATAGACCTTGAAATCAACGCTCCATTCACTTCAAAATAAGGATTTTCTGTTGTTGCTCCAATTAAAATAATAGTTCCGTCCTCTACAAAAGGAAGCAGATAATCCTGCTGTCCCTTATTAAAACGGTGAATTTCATCAATGAACAGGATGGTACGCTTACCATACATTCCTTGAAGTTCTTTTGCCTTATCCACCACCTCTTCCATATCTTTCTTACCAGCAACGGTGGCGTTGATCTGCTTAAATTCACAGCTTGTAGTACCGGCAATCACCTTCGCTAACGTTGTCTTTCCTGTCCCCGGAGGTCCATAAAATATAACGGAGCTTATCTTATCTGCCTTTATAGCTCGGTACAGCAGCTTGTCCTTACCAATAATATGTTGCTGTCCCACGACTTCCTCAATTGTTCTTGGACGCAATCTTGCAGCAAGTGGGGATTCTTTTTCCTGATTGTTATTTCTCATATATTCAAATAAATCCATTCAATTGACCTCGACTTATGTATTTACATCTATATTATCACAAAACACTTTTTCTTGGTAATTTGTTAATCAAATAATAATTCATCTACTGTAACAAAAGTAAATCCTTCATCTTTTAAGATA
>CAZQTM010000200.1:0-4209 GCA_964595855.1 uncultured Lachnospiraceae bacterium
TCGGAATGTCATATGGGAATGCTTTTACGGATTGGTAATTTTCCTGATTAAAATGGCTTCTTCCCTTTTCATCTACTGTTACTTTTACATTGCCTCCAAATTTGACTTCTTTTGTATATTCGGGTCGGCGAAGTTCAAAGGGGTTACCATTCTCAAGCCAGTTATCAGGCACTTCTATCTGATATCCATCTCTGATTTCCTGTTTAAACATACCATAGTGATACCGAATGCCGCATCCATAGGCCGCATATCCAAGTGTTGCAAGGGAGTCTAAAAAACATGCAGCCAGCCTTCCAAGACCACCATTCCCAAGTGCTGCATCAGGCTCCTTATCCTCAATTACATTTAGATCTACTCCCAAATCATTCAGACACTCTGCAACCTCTTTATAAGCCTGTAGATTAATCAAGTTGTTACCAAGTGCACGACCCATTAAAAATTCCATGGACATATAGTAAACCATTTTGGGATCCTGATTTTCATACTCCTTTTGGGTAATCATCCAGTTGTCCACTATTACATCTTTAATTGCATAGGATACCGCCTGAAAAATCTGCTGCCTGCTTGCTTCCTCCATGGTCTTACGATACAGTGTTTTAACATTATACAGAACGCTTCTTTTAAATAGTTCTTTATCAAAACCTGGCATGATTCCTGTTTTCTTTGGCATTAAAAACTCCTATCTGAACATGGCATGAACATCTGACAAGTATTAATGCCAGATGTTCATGCTTTGTTTTTTTATTTTTCTATACAAATTGTAACATTTTCCCCATTAACATTCCACTCTTTCTTAACAGAATATTCCATATCAAAAGAGAAGCTGTCAGCAAGTACTTTTGTTCCTATCATTTCTTCATTCTTTTTAACAATTGAAGCGAGCTTTTCATTATTAAGAATCGAAACTTTAATATGATCCATTACTTCAAAATCGGTGTCTTTTCTCATTGTCTGAATCTTACTAATAATCTCATAAACAAATCCTTCTTCAATTAGTTCATCTGTCAGCATTGTATCCATAACAACGGTTGTATTGTTGTCTGCTTCTGTTACAAATCCTTCCTTTTGAACCATTGTAATCAATAAGTCTTCTTCTGTAAGAGCAATCTCTTGTCCATTATCTGTAAACTTTAATAAGCCATTTGCTTTTAGATCATCCATAGCATTATTACCATCTAAAGATGATAATGTCTTTTGAATGAATCCTAAGTGTTTTCCATATTTCGGTCCAACCGTCTTAAGCTGTGGTTTGAAAATATAAGTAGTAAAGTCACGAACATCATCTGTAAATACTACTTTCTTTACGTTTAGTTCATCTTCAATGATATCCTGATAGAATTCTGAAAGACGATACTGTGCCTTTACAAACATTGTACCGATTGGCTGACGATTCTTAATATTTGCAGCATTTCTGCAAGCACGGCCCATTACTACGATATCTACAACTTCTTCCATGTCTTCTTCCAGTTTCTTATCAATCATATCTTTGTGAACTACCGGGAAGTCGCAAAGATGAATACTTTGTGGAGCACTCTTATCAATACTTCTGACAAGATTTTGATAAATTTCTTCTGTCATAAATGGAATCATTGGAGCTGCTGCCTTTGATACAGTAACTAGAGCCGTATAGAGTGTCATATAGGCATTGATCTTATCCTGTTCCATTCCTTTTGCCCAGAATCGTTCTCTGCCACGTCTTACATACCAGTTACTCATTTCATCTACGAAATCCTGTAATGCTCTGGCTGTTTCCGGAATCTTATAATTAGCAAGGTTATCATCAACTTCCCCAACCATAGTATTCATCTTGGATAACAACCATTTATCCATAACAGATAATTTATCATATTCTAATTTGTACTTGGTAGCATCAAAGTTATCAATGTTTGCATATAGAACAAAGAATGCATACGTATTCCAAAGAGTACCCATGAACTTTCTTTGTCCCTCCACAACTGCTTTACCATGGAAACGGTTTGGAAGCCATGGAGCTGAGTTAATATAGAAGTACCAGCGGATTGCATCTGCACCGTAATTTTGTAATGCATCAAAAGGATCAACCGCATTGCCTTTGCTCTTGCTCATCTTCTGTCCATTTTCATCCTGAACATGACCTAAAACAATAACGTTCTCATATGGTGCTTTATTAAATAGCAGTGTTGATTCTGCAAGTAATGAATAGAACCATCCTCTTGTCTGGTCAACGGCTTCAGAAATAAACTGAGCAGGAAACTGTTGTTCAAATAAATCCTTATTTTCAAATGGATAGTGATGCTGTGCAAATGGCATGGCTCCTGAATCAAACCAACAGTCAATAACTTCCGGTACTCTCTTCATCTGTTTTCCACACTTAGGGCAGGTAATTGTAATCTCATCAATATATGGTCTGTGAAGTTCCACTGTCTTAGCCAGTGGATTTCCGCTCATTTCTTCCAATTCTTCACGACTTCCGATTGAATGCATATTACCACATTCGCATTCCCAGATATTAAGTGGTGTGCCCCAATAACGGTTACGTGAAACACCCCAGTCCTGAATGTTTTCTAACCAGTCACCAAAACGACCTTTACCGATAGACTCCGGAATCCAGTTAATGGTATTGTTATTTCTAATCAAATCATCTTTTACTGCTGTCATCTTAATAAACCATGATTCACGTGCATAGTAAATTAAAGGAGTATCACATCTCCAGCAGAATGGATAATCATGTTCAAATTTAGGTGCATCAAACAGCAATCCCTTTGCATCCAGATCTTTTAATACAAGTGGATCTGCATCTTTTACAAATACACCCTCATATGGTGTTTCTTTTGTTAAGTTGCCTTTTCCATCTACCAATTGAATAAATGGTAAATCATAGTTACGGCCAACCTTAGCATCATCTTCACCAAAGGCAGGAGCGATATGAACAATTCCGGTACCATCTGACATAGTGACATAGTTGTCACATGTTACATAGTAACCTTTTTTATGCTGCTTATCACAAAGTTCCTTAGCACAGTCAAAAAGTGGTTCATATTCTTTATATTCTAAATCTTTACCAATATAAGTCTCTAATACCTCATAAGCAGCTTTCCCATTCTCTTCATCTGCAAGTTTTGAAAGAACCCTATCAAGAAGTGCCTCTGCCATATAGTAGGTATAACCATCTGCTGCCTTGACCTTACAGTAAGTTTCATCAGGGTTTACACAAAGAGCAATGTTACTTGGAAGTGTCCATGGTGTTGTTGTCCATGCAAGGAAATAAGCATCTTCTCCAACTACCTTGAAACGGGCAACTGCTGAACGTTCCTTTACTGCTTTATAGCCCTGTGCCACTTCATGAGAAGAAAGAGGGGTGCCACACCTTGGACAGTAAGGCACAATCTTAAAGCCCTTATAAAGTAATTCTTTATTCCAGATCTCTTTCAATGCCCACCATTCAGACTCAATATAATCATCATGATACGTTACATATGGGTTATCCATGTCAGCCCAGAAGCCAACGGTTCCGGAGAAGTCTTCCCACATGCCTTTATATTTCCAAACACTTTCCTTACATTTTGTAATGAAAGGATCGAGTCCATATTCTTCTATCTGTTCCTTACCATCTAATCCAAGCATTTTTTCTACTTCCAATTCAACCGGAAGTCCATGCGTATCCCATCCAGCTTTTCTCGGAACCATATAGCCTTTCATGGTACGGTATCTTGGAACCATATCTTTAATAACACGGGTCAGTACATGACCAATATGAGGCTTGCCATTTGCAGTAGGCGGTCCATCATAAAAAGTATAGGTTTCTCCCTCTTTTCTATGTTCCATGCTTTTCTTGAAAATGTCCTCATCCTGCCAGAATTTTAAAGTCTCTTTCTCTCTGTCAACAAAATTTAAGTTCGTGTCTACTTTCTGATACATAGTAATTTCCTTTCTTCTTTCTCATCAAAAATAGAAAAACCCCGTCCTGAAAAGGACGGGGTAAAGTTGCCCGGTAACCACCTTAACATACTTCCATATGCTTCTCCTATAACGGTGAGATGCCGCTTTCGCCTACTTGATTCGGGTCAGAACTCAGAAGTGATGTTCCATCGCTTTCTACTAGTATCCGGCTCGCACCATCCCGGACTCTCTTGTACATTTAAAAGCGTGTACTGTCTTCGTCAAAGTCGCTATCTATTTAATCATGGTAATTATAAAGCGGCTTTCATAGTATTGTCAAGGATTGATTGG
>CAZQTM010000201.1:0-4201 GCA_964595855.1 uncultured Lachnospiraceae bacterium
ATAAAATATAAATCCAATATTGCTTTTATAGTATAAATTAGAACTATAATACCGGTAAAATACATGGGAGCATCAAATAGAATACTAACCATGGCAACGATAATCAAAATCCATTGTACGATATCACTCGACTTTGCCTTTGCATGATTGCGTAACATAATATTACGTTCATCAGATAAATTAATCTCATTCTCTCTTTTTACCTTCGGATTTTTCTCTTCTCTTATTTTAGTTAAGTACTGAGAAAATGTAGCAAAAAAGCAACCCATACCAATTCCAATTAAGAAGCCTTCGAGTGGTCGGTATGAAATAGGGGTAAGCCGTAATAAAAATCCAGCAGCAGTAGTTAAAATACAAATGATCATAATAATGATATATTCCAGTTTTTTCTTTAACATATTTCTTCCTCCTCATAAATAAAGATATCCTCTATTGATAGATTAAAATATTTTGCAATTTTAAAAGCCAGTAAAATGGACGGATTATATCGACCATTTTCAAGAGAGCCAATTGTCTGACGGGATACATTTAACGCATCTGCAAGATCTTCTTGTTTGATTCCCTTTTCCTTACGAATCTGTTCCAGTTTATTTTTCAAATAGACACCTCCAATTTATATGTAAAGCTAACTTTCCATTACTATATAACAGTCTTATGCAAATGTCAAGTATGCTTTCCATAAATTTTAAAGTAATTTAATATTCATAATATAACAAAGATGATATAATTATTTTTATTATATGAAAATTGAGGTTTATGATGGCAATGTGGAATCCGTGGCGAGGCTGCCACAAATGCAGTGAAGGATGCAAATTCTGTTATATACATAAAGGTGACTTGAAACGAGGAATAGATACAAATAATATCGTTAAAACTGAAAAATTTACTGCTCCAATTGATAAAAATAAAAAAGGAGAATACAGGATTAAATCAGGACAACTTGTTTATGTGTGTTTTTCATCTGATTTTTTGTTAGCTGATGCGGATCAATGGCGTGAAGAATGCTGGAATATGATAAAGGAAAGAAGTGACCTGCATTTTCTATTCTTAACCAAGAGAATAGATCGTTTTGCACAATGCATTCCGGCTGATTGGAACGATGGATACAAAAATGTGACAGTAGGATGTACCATAGAAAATCAAAAGATGGCGGACTATAAATTGTCATTATTTAAGCAATTGCCAATTATACATAAGAACGTAATTTGTCAGCCGCTTCTTGAAGGGATAGATATTGAAAAGTATTTGAATGATGTAGAATTAGTGGTAGTAGGTGGTGAGTCTGATTATAATGCAAGACCTTTTAATTATGACTGGGTTCTTTCATTAAGACAGCAATGTGTAAATACAAACACAAACTTTGAATTCAGACAATGTGGTACAAATTTTATTAAAGATGGAATACAATACAAGTTGAATGTCAGACAGCTTTGCTCTCAGGCAAAAAAAGCAGAAATAAATTATTATAATACACATTGAAAGGGGAAAATCAATGCAATACAGAAAGAATAAATCAGGTGAGGACATATCAATATTAGGATACGGATGTATGAGATTTACCAAAAAGGGTAATTCCATTGATATCGATAAAGCTGAAAAAGAAGTTATGGAAGCGATTGAAGGTGGAGTAAATTATCTTGACACGGCATATATTTATTCGGGTAGTGAGGAAGCAGTTGGAGAAATCCTTGCTAGAAATGATGCGAGAAGTAGAGTAAAGATAGCAACTAAGTTACCTCAGTACCTAATAAGCTCAAGAAAATCCATAGATAGATATTTTGCAGAACAGCTAAAACGTCTGCGGACAGATTACGTCGATTACTATCTTATGCATATGCTTACCGATATTGCTTCATGGAATAAGCTAAAGGAGCTGGGAATCGAGGATTGGATAGCTACAAAAAAGGCTGAAGGAAGCATTAAGAACTTGGGATTTTCCTTTCACGGTAACACAGAGATGTTTTTAAAGTTATTAGATGCTTATGATTGGGATTTTTGTCAAATTCAATATAATTATATGGATGAGTTCAGCCAAGCTGGACGAAAGGGTCTTCTTGCGGCAGCGCAAAAAGGCATACCGGTTATTATAATGGAACCACTTCGAGGTGGAAAATTGGTAGATCTTTTACCGGAGAAGGCTAAGAAATGGATTGATGAAAACCCGAAAAGATATTCTCCGGCTGAATGGGCATTTAGATGGCTCTGGAATCAGCCAGAAATAACCTGCGTATTATCAGGGATGAACACGATAGACATGGTTCAGGAAAATATGAGAATTGCTTCAGATGTTCAAGCTGGAGAATTCAGCGATGAAGATCTTGCTATGATTGACAAAATTAAAGGAGAAATCAATCATAATATTAAGGTACCATGTACAGGATGTGCCTACTGTATGCCGTGTCCAAAGGGAGTGGATATTCCAGGTACATTTCGTTGCTATAATGAGATGTATACAGAGAATAAGTCTACCGGACGTTTTGAATATGCACAGGTCATTGGACTTAGAGAAAAGTCAGCCTTTGCCTCTCAATGTGTAGAATGTGGTAAATGCGAGCAGCACTGTCCTCAGCACATTGCCATTCGTGAAGAACTGAAAAAGGCAGACAAAGAATTAAGACCCATTCCTTATAAGATAGGTATAGAAGTTGCGAGAAAGTATTTTATGAGAAAACATAAAAGTAAATGATAACATTTAGTCAAAGTTTTACAAAAACTATTAATCTACAGTATGGACAATTTATTAAGTAATATTGTGAGAAACTAGAAAGGTTTGCTGTAGAAAATAGTGTGAGTGAAATGAAAAAAATGAGGTGACTAAAATAAAATTAATAAATAGCAATGCGTTATTTCACGAATTAGAAACAGAGAGATTAATACTAAAAAATATATCCAAAGATGATAGAGACTTTATATTTCACCAGTTTTCAAACAAAGATGTAACGGAGTATTTACTTGATGCAGAGCCATTTACTTCTATAAAAGAGGCTGATGATATAATAGACTTTTATATAACTCCTGAGCCTAGAGCACAACATCGCTGGATTTTAATATTAAAGGAAAATCATAATAAAATAGGTACATGCGGCTTTCATTATTGGAACAAAGAAAATGGAAGCGTTGAAGTAGGGTATGATTTGCAGAAGATATACTGGAATAAAGGTATTATGACAGAAGCCCTACAGGCAATTATACAATTTGCAAAGGAAGAACTACACGTAAAATATATTGATGCGCACATTTATCCGGAAAATATTCGTTCTGTTTCATTGGCTTTAAAACTCGGTTTTATGAAAAGCCTTGATACTGTAACCTATACGTTTAGAGATAGAGAGTATTTGCATAATATTTACAGATTAAATTGTCAGGGAAATAATATTTTTATAAAAAAGTCAGGAGAATAATATCCTGTCTTTTTTAATTGGGGGTCTTCTCAAATACGGTCAATGAACCTATAATGACAATAGGTTAACCGATACGGTCAAAGGAGTATTTATTATGAATGAACGTTTTTATTTGATGCCAAAGGAAAAACAGAATAAAATTCTTAATGCAGCATTTAAAGTATTTGCTCAAAACGATTATAAAAAAGCTCCAATGTCTGAAATTGCTGCAGAGGGTGATATTTCAAAAGCTCTTTTATTCTATTATTTTAATAATAAGTTAGAACTCTATATGTACTTATGGGAAAAGACCATGAAACTTACAGAAATATCTGTAATAAAACATAAAGTTATGGAAACGGATGATTTCTTTGTGATGCTTGAAAGAGGGATAGCCGCAAAATGTTCCTTGATGAGACAATTTCCCTTTATATATTTATTTTCAATGAACGCATATTATGAGAAGTGCCCTGAAGTAAAGGAAAAAGTGCAAAAGAGTTTTGGCTTTATCAATCAAAGAAGTTTGGCAACCGTTTTAAAATCGATAAATCCTTCTAATATTCGTGAAGGATTTACGGTGGAAGAAATCTATCAGGAAATATTGTTTGCTTCAGATGGATTCTTATTACAGATTTATCGTTCCGGGAAATTGGATATTGATAAAATGGAGAATGATTATTGTAAATTAATAATGTTATGGAAAAAAGCGTATAGCAGAATAGGAGAATATGTATGAGAGAAAAAGTTTATGAAACAGATAGAGGAAATATACATTATTGGATTAATGAGTTTGTAGAAAATAGGTTGACACTGATTTTTTT
>CAZQTM010000202.1:0-4176 GCA_964595855.1 uncultured Lachnospiraceae bacterium
GAGTATATCACTGGCAAAGAATATCGTATCTTAGTAATCGGAGATGAGGTGATAGCTGCTTTGCATCGTGTTCCGGCAAATGTGCAGGGGGATGGGATACACACTATTCGTGAGCTTGTCGAAGAGAAGAATAAAAACCCTCTTAGAGGAAAGGGTTATGTAACACCACTTGAGAAATTATCTCTTGGGCAGACGGAAAATGAATTCTTGGCAATGCAGGAAAAGAATCCCGAGTATATTCCTGATTTGAATGAGGTGGTTTACCTTAGGGAAAATTCCAACATCAGTACTGGGGGAGATAGCATTGATTTTACCGATAATTTGCATGAGGGTTATAAGGAGCTGGCAGTTCGGGCAACAAAGGCTACAGGAGCTAGGATATGTGGAGTCGACATGATGATTCAAAATGTAAATAAGGCACCGGAGGAGAATTCCTATGGGGTGATTGAGATGAATTTCAATCCGGCTCTCCATATTCACGACTTTCCTTATCAGGGAGAAAATCGAAAAGTGGAAAAAAAGGTACTCGACTTGCTCGGATTCACCAGAGTAGAAGGGAAGTAAAATAAAATTAGTGATAGAACAACCAATAATTATGAATGCTTGCAAGAAAATTAGGGAAGTATTATACTATCTAATACGTATAAAAATAATAATGAAATGGAGGTACAATGATGACTGGAATAACAAAGGAAATGACAATTGGAGAAATTTTAAGAAAAAATCCTGATGTAGCCCCTATTTTAATGGAAACGGGAATGCACTGCTTAGGATGTCCTTCAGCACAGGGAGAAAGTCTTGAAGAGGCAGCAATGGTTCATGGCATGGATATAGATGAACTAATGAAGAAAATTGAATCCATATAAGATGACTCAAAAAGAACCGGGTTGTGTGCTGATTCCCATATCTTAGACCTAATAATCTAATTTATGGGGGTCAGCTTATACAACCCGGTTCTTTTATTGTTCATTATTCTAAAGATAATTTGTTACGTTCTGTTAAGAATTACTTGTTACAAGAGCAAGAGACTGAAGAGCATTACCCTTTGATATGGAATCAAAATGTTCTTCGAAATAATATTCACTTGCAGGAACAGCCTTTTCCAACATTCCATATTCGGACAAAATATTGCAGACTTTGTTAAATGATTCCGGACTCTGTGTGGACTTATTAATTACCAGCAAATATCTACCTGTACTGATGTTCTTATATAAAGAATTTTTACCATCGTATATATCCTTAAGAACAGTTGCAGGTTTTGTAATTTCATATAGTGATGAAAATGAGAAAACCTTAATCATATTCTTTGGAATCTGCGGACTATCTTCAGATTCTTTAGCTGGGCTGACAGAGCTTGAAGATAAGGTATTATCTTTTAGTACTTCATTTTTCGAAGCAGAATTCTTTTTGATACGTTTGAATAAATCTAACACATCATCGCCTGCGCTGGATAAATTATTAACTGCATCCTCAATTGTGTCATCAGGATAGGCATCATCAATGTCATGGACAGATGGAGCAAATTTTGAAAAACGTGTATCCAGTTCTTCAGGATCCTCTACCTTGGTAATAATTAATACAATACAATCAGCATTAAGAGGAATTGCTTCAATCATTAATGGAATATCTTCAGCCTCAAATCCGAATTTCAAAGACGCCTGCTGCATCATATCACGAAAAAGACTTTTTGCTTTTTCAGTTCCATATGCTAATTCACTGATTTTTAGCTCTCGGTCGGCTAAATCAGCTTTCGTTAACGTACAACGAATTTGATGGTCATTAACCTTTTCGATTTTCATGTTATCACATCCTTACTATTAGTATAAAAACGAAAATAAAAACAGATGATAACTTACAACACAGATAAATCTGTTTTCTTATAATAATAAGATACTGTAATATTTGTCGTTTGTTACTTTATTCTTCCCTATATTGTGAATGTAAATGTATTTTAAACAGTATAGAAAAGGAAGTCAATACTACAGGACCTTACCAAAGTAAAATTTAATAAAAATATAATAATCTTCTTGCCATAATCGACAAATTTCGATATAATAATTACAAGAGATGCATCGGACAAACCATAACGAAAGGAGGATTGTCCATTCATCGATTCGTATCTTGAATCTTATTTTATTCAAAGCAAATTATTTCCATACGACAATTAAATGAATTGTCATACTATTAGTATGGAGATGTCTTACAAGCATATGCGCTTGTTCAGGAATTATTATTTTCCAATTAAAAATCACAATACATGTTATAATTCAAAATCACAGTTTTAGGTAATTTATTTCATGTCTGGTGTCATCTCTTCTGACTATTTATTATCGTCATTATCTCTGAAATCTAAAACATACAAATATTAATATATCACGAAAAAAATATCCGTTTGGGAATATGTATGTTTAAGTATGTATTAAGGAGGGAGTTTTGTTACAAAATAAATCGCAAAAGCTAAAAGCAGATTTAGAAATTGAAAGTAAGAAAGGTGTCCTAATTTATCAGGGAGACAAATTGGCAACGCCAGAAGATATTGCATTTGTACAATGGGTAAATGAAGACATCAACTACTATCCGGAGTTCATAGTAAAAGATGAATTTGGAGAAGTAAAAGAAATTTGGTATGGCGAGACTGCAGATTTTATTATGACGGATTAATTAACCGCCTCTTATCTGAAACATTCAGTTTAGGAATAACCCGTATACCGACTTGAATGGAAAAATGTCGAAAATTGTAATGACGGTAACAAAATAGTTTGATATAATAAAGGGCAGTCAGGAGGTAACGAGAATGAAAAAGTTCATTCCGGCAATCGTCGCGATTGCCCTAATTATAATTGTGATTCTGGGTTCTATTGGAGTTAAGCTGGTACAGAGATATACTTATTCGAAAGAACGAAAGGATCTAAAAGAATATTATAATCTCACAGAGGATAATGATGTTGCAATTGTCTTACAGAATGAGATACTTGATACAAAAGCAAAATTATATGACGGAGTCTATTATTTGGATTTTGCATCTGTTCAGGAGCTGCTTAATGATAGATTTTATGTAGATACAAATGAAAACCTTCTGCTGTATACAACACCTACAGACATAATCCGAAGTGTTATCGGAACGAGTCAGTTTGATATATCAGGTGCAGAAGAGACAACAGATTATGTAATTGCAAGATATGAGGGAGAGACCTTATATGTTTCCCTTGATTATATAAAGAAGTATACCAATTTTTCATATGAGGCCTTTAGTGATCCAAACCGCATACAGTTACGGACTGAATGGGGTGACCGTGTCAGTGCGATAGTTAAAAAGAATTCAGCGGTACGTCTCAAAGGTGGGGTGAAAAGTCCGATTTTAAGAGACGTGACGGTAGATGAAACCCTAACTGTTTTAGAAAAGATGGATAACTGGACTAAGGTTAAGACAGACGATGCTTTGATTGGATATATTGAGAATAAAGTTTTGAAAAATGAGATTACAGAACAGGAAATAGAGGTTACCGATTATAAAGAGCCGGAATATACTTCCATACAGAAAGATTATAAGATTAATCTTGGATGGCATCAGGTAATGACACAGGCTGCCAATGCAACATTTGATGAAGTAGTTAATGGAACTGATACAATGAATATTATTTCTCCTACATGGTTCTCCCTAATCGACAATGAGGGAAATATATCAAGCCTGGCAAGCTCTGACTATGTATCAAAAGCACATGCAAGAAATATGGAAGTTTGGGCTTTGATTGATAATTTTAATACAGAGATAAGTACATTTGAGGTGCTTTCTTATACAAGCAAGAGACAGGTTCTTATTCAGAATATTATGAATCAGATTGGGCAATACGACATAGATGGAATTAATATTGACTTTGAACAGCTCAATTATGATACAGGAGAACATTTTACTGAGTTCTTACGTGAATTATCAATTACCTGTCGTCAAAATGGTATTGTACTTTCAGTTGATAATTACGTACCAAGAGAATCTACCACTCACTATAATAGAAAAGAACAAGGTGTAGTTGCGGATTATGTAATTATTATGGGTTATGATGAGCACTGGGGAAGTGGTGGTGTAGCCGGGTCAGTAGCATCCATAGGTTTTGTTGAGGATGGTATTAAAAAGACAGTCGAGGAAGTCCCATCAAATAAAGTAATCAATGCGATTCC
>CAZQTM010000203.1:0-4098 GCA_964595855.1 uncultured Lachnospiraceae bacterium
AATTATTTTTTACATTTTACCATATTTTAATAGTATTAAAAATAACTTCTATAATTTAATAAAACCTGTCCATTTAGACAGGTTTTATTGCTTATCTTTCTTTAAATGTTGCACATGCTGTTTCTCTGCAGTCGCATGCACCACAACCTTTTATTTCAACATGATCTGCTAAACATTTGTAGTTGTTATTATATGCACACTTACTAGCTTCACAGTCGATGCTGATTGTCTGGCTCGGATGATCAAGTGCACTTGAAAAAGAATCACCTCTTCTTTCTGAAAAACTCTCGCAGCATGTATCATCACTATCACATGCATGCTTGCCACCTACCATAATATCACCCTTACAGCAATATTCGCTTTTGTTATAAGTACAACTATCTGCCTTGCATTTTAAATCTGCCATTTAGGTATTCCTCCTTCTTTTTTATGAATTAGTATGACCCAAATAGCATTTTATTAAACGATTGTCCAAGTTATTTTTTCCTTTTTTCAGATAAGAAAAGTCCGGCTACCGTAAGTATACAACCAATAAATTCCTGAAGTGTTATATTCTCTGAAAGTATAATTCCTGAAGTAATAATGGTAATAACCGGAACGATATAAATATAAGCACTTGCCTGCATAACTCCCAGATGTTCCAATGCAAAATTCCACATCACATACCCCATAGCTGTCGCAAGAATTCCCAAAAAAATCAGGTTGCCAGCATTGACTGGAATAGTTAATAGTGAAGTGTCAAATTGAGTTCCCATCATCATTCCACAGGGAATCATGGTAAGTATTCCGTAAAATAGGACTCTTCTGGTATTTAAAATTACATCTTCCTTTGTATTGATATACTTTCTGAGTATAACGGAATATACACCCCAAACTGCTGCAGCAAAAAGAGCCAAAATGTCACCTTTTACATTTGCCAGTCCCATATCACTGCCATTCAGATTAATTAAAGCAATCCCTGTAATGGCAAGAAAAAAGCCAATCCAGAAATACCTGGATGGTCTTTCCGTTTTCAATGCCAAAAAAGCAAACAGCGCAGTAAACATAGGTGCTGTAGAAACAATTATGCCTACATTTCCTGCAGATGTCATGGTCAGTGAAACATTCTCACATAAAAAATATATTGTAACACCGCTAAATCCTGCCAGCAGATACCAGAATTCTTTTCTGATACCTTGAAATTTTATAAATTTAGGTTTAATCAACCATAAGACCAAATATCCAATAACAAATCGGTATATTACTATTTCAATTGGACTGAAACTTGCAAGCAGTACTTTGGTTGATATGAAAGTAGTTCCCCATACAATGGCAGTAATGATTGCCACCATATGGGCTACTAATTTATAGTTACTCTTATTTTGCATTGTTCTCCTGTACTTCTTCTTTTCGAATCTCTTTTGTTTTTATTTCCTTGCAAATCTGGTCAATAAATACCTGTAATGGTTTCTGACCTTCATCACCTGTGAAACGGCTTCGAACAGAAACAAGTCCATCTTCTGCCTCCTGCTGTCCAACAATCAGCATGTAAGGTAATTTATCCATTCTTGCCTCACGAATCTTGTAGCCAATTTTTTCAGATCGATTGTCAACTGTTGCATCAATATCATTCTGAAGTAATTCTTTTTTAACTTTCTCTGCATAGTCTGCATATTTTTCTGAAATAGGAAGTACACGCACCTGCTCAGGGCAAAGCCATGTAGGGAATTTTCCTGCATATTTTTCAATCAGCCATGCCAATGTACGTTCATAGCATCCCATTGATGTTCTATGAATGATATAAGGACGTTTCTTTTCACCATTCTGATCAACATAATACATATCAAAGTTCTCAGCTATCGCACAGTCAAGCTGGATTGTAATCATGGTATCTTCCTTGCCATAAACATTCTTTGCCTGAATATCAATCTTTGGTCCATAGAATGCAGCTTCACCATCGGCTTCAGTAAATGGAACATTTTTTTCCTGTAAAATAGTTCTTAATACAGCCTGTGTTGTATTCCAGTATTCCTCATCACCGAGATATTTTTCTGTATTCTTAGGATCCCATTTTGACAAACGGTACGTTACATCATCCTGTAATCCCAAAGTAGATAAAATATAATATGCAAGGTCAAAACATCTCTGTAATTCTTCATCTGTCTGATCCGGACGGATTACAAGATGGCCTTCTGTAATTGTGAACTGGCGTACACGGGTAAGTCCATGCATTTCACCTGAATCCTCACAACGGAATAAAGTAGATGTCTCACTCATACGATAAGGTAAATCACGATAGGATTTCTGTGTATTCTTATATACATAATACTGGAACGGGCATGTCATTGGACGAAGTGCAAATACTTCTTTATCCTTTTCTTCATCACCTAATACAAACATTCCGTCTTTATAATGATCCCAGTGACCTGATATCTTATATAAATCACTCTTTGCCATAAGAGGAGTTTTTGTTCTTACATATCCCCAATCCTTATCTTCCAGATCTTCAATCCATCTCTGCATTTTTATGATCATCTTGGTTCCCTTGGGTGGGAAAATTGGAAGACCCTGTCCAATTACATCAACCGTATTAAATAATTCCATCTCACGGCCTAATTTATTATGATCACGTTTCTTGATGTCCTCAAGGTGTAATAGATACTCTTCCAGTTCTTCTTTCTTTGCAAATGCAGTTCCATATATTCTCTGTAACTGAGCTTTACCAGAATCACCTCTCCAATATGCCATAGAGGAAGAAATCAGTTTATATGCCTTAATACCTTTTGTACTCATTAAATGAGGACCTGCGCAAAGATCAGTAAACTCCCCCTGACGATAGAAAGAAATCTCTTCATCTACCGGTAAATCTTCGATTAACTCCACTTTATATGGCTCACCTTTTTCTTCCATGAACTTAATTGCATCTTTTCTAGGAAGGGTAAACTTCTCTAATTTATTTCCTTCTTTAATGATTTTTTTCATCTCTGCTTCTAACTTATCAAGATCCTCACGTGAAAAAGGCTCTGCATCAAAATCATAATAAAATCCTTCATCAATGGAAGGTCCAATTGTAAGTTTTGCATTAGGAAATAATCGTTTAACAGCTTCAGCCAGAACGTGGGAAGTTGTATGACGTATTGTGCGAAGTCCGGCCTCATCATTGGCTGTTAATATATTTAAGGAGCAATCCTTATCGATAATAGTACGAAGGTCTATCACTTTTCCATTTACTTCACCAGCACAGGCTACTCTTGCTAAACCTTCACTTAAATCTGCAGCAATTTCAATGACTGACATTGCCTGACCATATTCCTTTATGGAACCATCTTTTAACGTAATCTTCATTTTCTTATCCTCGCTTTTATTTCTGTTTTGTAATACTATTTATGGCAACATTTCTTCTTAGCTTGCTTATTATCATTTTTTTCTTCTTTTTTACACTGATCTTTCAGTTTGGTTAAAGCTTTATCATCAGCCGAATTAATAAACGTTCTACCATTATCAGAGCCAATTTTTACTCCATGGGTAAATGGTGCTTTCATTAATCCAAAGGTGATTCCTGTAAATAGGCATAACGCCAATGCCATTATGAATTCTCTTTTCGAAATGGTAATCTCCCCCTTTAATAACTCTGTAACCTTTTTACATATATCTTCTTTCATATCTACACTCCTTTTCTATTTGATAATTAAAAAATCCCTTGCATTACATATTATTGTAATGCAAGGGACGTATCATACGCGGTTCCACCCTACTTACGCAGATAAAATTCTGCGTCACTTCATATGATGATAACGGAATCACCGGACCGGATTGGGGTCACTCAGAGTTAGTATTCAGATGTTTCATCATAAAAACGCTTGCACCTTATGCGTCTCTCTCTGATATGTTCCACATCCTACTCGTCTCTTCAACGTGTTACAAATTTATTATTATCTTATGATATGCTTTTTTTTCAAATCTGTAAATAGGATATTTCTGTTTTATTTATAAAAACACTTTGCCATATCAACTCTCATATTTTGAAAAGTATAATAAAGACAGTATTCCGACAGGAATAAAATATATACACCAAAACTCCAATATTGCAATGCCTATCCATTCTGTTCCAACCATATC
>CAZQTM010000204.1:0-4028 GCA_964595855.1 uncultured Lachnospiraceae bacterium
AAATTGAAGAAGGTGCAAAACATCTTCTTGAAATAAAAAGTCTTGTGGCTGAGTACAATAAAAGAGAAAATCAAGTGCCATTAAGAGAACCAGATTTGCTCATGGTCATTACTGGTGGAGAGATGGCATACACAAGAAAGGACGGAGTTAAAGTTATACCAATTGCATGCTTAAAAAGTTAATTCAAATCTTTTTGGAATATTCATAGTTAAACCGGCTTCTATCGAAGCCGGTTTGACTATATCAGACATCTATACTTTTTCTACAATAAAGTGAGCCCCAACAACATTCCACAATCCGGGAAAGTAGTTCATAATCTGCCAGACGCCTGCCCCATCTAACCCATACTTAGGAATCAGACGCATTTTGGCATCCATACTCCGCACATCATCAAACCATACAACATGTGTCTGTGAATTATCATTTGTATAGAAATAGTAAGGTGATTGTGACTCTCTATTAAAAATAATGTCTACCCTATATTCTGCAGCACGCCTTATAGCCTCCTGATTGGATATCGTTTCGGCACGTGACTGTCCCTTGACAAACGGTAGAGTCCAGTCATATGCATAGTTTGGAACGCCTAATAAAATTTGATTGGGATCAATTGTAGATACCCCATAATCTACTACTTTACTAACTCTGTCTATAGGAGAAGTAGCCATTGGCGGTCCATATAAATAGCCCCATTCATATGTCATAAAGAGCACATCATCAGTAAGCTTTCCTATAGCCGGATAGTCATGTGCTTCATAAAGCAGCCCCTTCATATCCCCACTTGTTTTCGGCGCAAGTGCGACTAGTGTAAAGAATCCTTCCTGCGTCATACGCTCTCTGGATTTTCCAATAAAATTAAGCAGTTCTTCCTTATCTTCCGGATATATATATTCAAAATCAATGTTTAGACCTTTATATCCTTTTTCCATCATGGTTGATGCAACATTTTCGATTAATTTATTAGTAGCTTCTTCATTTGTAAGCAATTCATGTGCCAGGTCACTGTTAAAAGAATTATCTGAGGCACCCATCGGTACAAGCATTAAAATTGGAGCAACATTATACTGTTTAGCCAACTGAATAATGGATTCATCGTCAATCGAAAGCAATGTTCCATCCGGCATAAACCCATAGGCAAAAATTGTTACATAAGTCAAAAACGGTAAGGTCTTTTTTAACACCTCGAGATCAATATTAGGATAAGCAAATCCATTTACAATAATGCTGTCTATTGGTTGTTCTCCTTCAAAGAAAATAATCACTTCTTCTCCTGGTATTAAATAATCGGATGCTGCAATTCTAGGGTTGTTCTGCTGTAATTTAGATACAGATACTTTATATTTTTTTGAAATACTATCCCATGAATCTCCCACTGCGACCGTATGTAGCAGAGTAGGTATTCGAATCGCTATACTTTGCCCTACAACCAACTGCTCGGGATTTGGTAATTCATTTATTAAAATAATATTCTGGGGTGTAGTGTTATACTCCTTCGCTATGGAAGTAAGTGTATCCCCATTAGAAACAACATGTATTTTCAATGATTAACCTCTCAACATATCAATGGATAAATCTTGTTACCACATTATATGTTGGATTCCCTCGAATGTGTTGAATTCCTTTGTACTGCCCTATATTTCGAAGGTGTTAATCAGGGCAACTTTCTCTTGCAATGTATTCGATTGGATATTGCGTGCTGTTAATTGTATTGCTAAAGGTAGAAAGACTTTCATATATTTTTTTCAAACATGCGCTAGCCATTTCCTCCATTGGAAGGCTGATAACTGAAAGAGAAGGAATGGAATACTCCTGCCCTTCTATATTACCGTTTCCAACGCTGATTAATTCAATTTGCGTAGGAATGCTTATTCCTCTATCATGAAAGGCTTTAAGTGCACCTAAAGCGATACTATCAGACGTACAAAAAAGACAATCTGGTAAGACATCTAAATTACAAATTTCTTGTACTCCTTGATATCCGCCTTGCATACTGTCATTTACAGAAATACTTAATGGAGTGATCATTCCGGATTCCTTTGCTTTTTGAATAAAGCATTCCGTACGAATATTCATGCCGTCAAAAGTGGCGGGTGCTTCTAGAAGTGCCGGTCTTTTTTTATTGTGTTTTGAAAAAACTTGTGCCGGTAAAGATCCGATAATTTGATCATCCATATTTACTGTTGCATACTTATTTGAATATCGATTATATAAAACAATTGGTATATTAGTCTGAAATTCTTCTAAGAAGTCCATATCAGTTTTTGACGGATTACAGATAATAATGCCATTACTGCTTAACTGGACATCTTCTGATAATGCTTCTTTTAAGTAATTATTTTCATATGGTTTGATTTGAAGTTCACATGGATATTTCTCATTAATCAGAGTGGATTGTATTCCATTAATGAAACGAGAAAGCATATGTATACGTACATCAGAAGCCCAAAAAAGCGTTATGATGAAATTTGTTGCAAATCCACCTCTTAATACTTTAGCCTGCATATTAGGGCGATAGCCTAATTCTTGTGCTGCATCTAAAATTTTCTTTTGTGTTTCTTGAGTTATCTTTCGCTTATCTCCATTTCCCTTCAATACAATTGAAACAGTACTGGCTGAGAGATTAACATAGGCTGCAATATCTTTAATTGTGACCATTAGGGCCTCCTGAATAATAAATTATGTCAATATTATATAGGATAGTATAACGTTATACAAGAAAATTATGGCAAGTATGATATTACAAAAAAATATCTACAAAATATTATTACAAACTTTGTAAAAAAGTAATAAAATCAATAAGTATAACGTTATACTATTGACAAACAAAAGATTAATTGTATAATAACATCATAACAGGTACAACGTTGTACTAAAGGAGGCTTAAGAATGAAGAAAATTGCAATTGGTGGTGGCCAGGGATTTTGGGGTGATTCACCAGACGCAGCAATCCATATGATAAGAAAAGGCAATATTCAATATATGGCATGTGATTATTTAGCTGAACTTACATTATCCATTATGGCAAAGCAGCAAGTAAAAGATCCTAATACGGGATTTGCGCCGGATTTTGTTAACAGAATATTAAAAGAGGCCGGTAAAGAAGCCTGGGAAAAAAATATAAAAATTCTTACGAATGCAGGTGGAATGAATGTTCAAGGTTGTGTTAATTCAATTCATAAATTTGCAACAGAACAGAATATGAAAGGTTACAAAATCGGATATGTAACAGGCGATGATATTAAAAGTAAAATTCCACAATTATTAAAGGATGGCTGGACCTTTCCCAACTTTGATTATGATGGCGATTTTAATGAAATCGTAGATAAAATATATAACTGTAATGCTTATATTGGGCATGAAGGTATTCAGGATGCAATTGCGAGAGGAGCAGATGTTGTTGTTACCGGACGTGCAGCTGACAGTGCATTATTCTTGGCACCATTAGCATATGAGTTTGGATGGGCTAATGATGATTGGGACAATCTTGCAAGAGGCATTATGGCTGGACACTTACTAGAGTGTGGTGGACAGGGTTCAGGTGGTAACTATATGTATGATTGGCGCAATGTTCCAAGAATGGACGAATTGGGATTTCCTATTGCAGAGTTTACAGAAGATACCTTTGAAATAACAAAAGCACCTGATTGTGGTGGAATAATCTGTGAACAAAGTTGTAAAGAACAGTTCTTATATGAAGTATTAGACCCTGCAAATTATGTGACTCCGGATGTAAATGTAGATGTAAGTAAAGCTACAATTAAACAGATGGGAGAGAACAGAGTAAGAATTGAGAATATCCACGGGAAACAAAAACCGGATACTTTAAAACTTTGTGTTGGATATCATAAAGGCTGGAAAACAGTATCTATGCTAAGTTTCGCATGGCCAGACGCCTATGAAAAAGCAAAATACTGTGCAGAAATCATTATGAAGAAAATGAAACGTCTTGGTATGAAAGCAAATGATGTTCATATCAGCTATATAGGTCTTAACAGCTTACATCTGGGAGTGGCCGATATGAGCGAAGAAGC
>CAZQTM010000205.1:0-2048 GCA_964595855.1 uncultured Lachnospiraceae bacterium
TTACCCTTATTTTAACGTTTGGAATGCACAGTGAAAGAATTTCTATGTCATCGATTCTAATGCTTCTTTCTTTTCGTTCTACCTCTTTTCCTTCACGTGCCAATTCATAAAGACGTTTTCCATCTATCTTAATTGCTGAGTACATTGGAGGAATTTGTTTGATATCTCCAATAAATTCTGTAATTACCTTTTTCACATCCTCTTCTTTACAAGTAACTTTATGTTCTTCTAAAATAGTTCCCGATATGTCCTGCGTATCAGTAATTTTCCCCAATACAAATTCAGCGATATACTCTTTCTTCTTATCTGTGAGCATATCGCATAATTTTGTTGCATTTCCAATACATACCGGCAATACTCCAACAGCGTCGGGATCTAGCGTTCCTGTATGTCCAATTTTCTTTTGTTTCAGAATTCCACGTAACTTCGCTATAACATCAAAAGAAGTAAATCCTTTTTCTTTATAAATTACCAGTATACCATTAATCATTATTTTTCATTTCCATCTGCTTTTCAATCTGTAAGGACAGGTTATTAATTACATCATAAACCGTACCATTCATACTGCATCCCGCTGCGCGAACATGACCACCACCACCAAAATACTGGGCAATTTTAGAAACATCAATCTCTCCACCGGAACGCATACTAACCTTATATTGCTGGAAGTCAGATTCATATAGGAAAATGGCACATTCTACCCCCTTCGTATAGCGAAGCTGATTCACAATGCCATCCAAATCTGCCGGCACAACATTATAAAATTCCATAGTTTTCTTATCTATGGCACTGACAATGCAGGTTTTATTCATAAATAAAACACTTTCCAGTAAAGCACGTCCTAATATTTGATTCTGTATATATGTCTTTTCATAAAAGGTCTCATCAATTAGTTTTGGAAAATCAAAATCAAATGATATTAATTTTGCAGCTATCTGCAAAGTCTTTTCGGAGGTGTTCGAATACTGAAAAACTCCCGTATCGTGTATAATACCAATATAGATTGCTTTTGCAATTTCTTTATCTAAATAAGATTCATCCATAAGGTCAAAGATGAGTTCACTCGTGGAACTGGCTTGTGGAAAGATGTAATTGACATCACCACACCCTGTGTTACTGATGTGATGGTCAATGTTAATTTTCTTTAAAGCATCCCTGAAAATGGGGACAGAATCGCCCAATCGCTCTTCGTTACAATCAAGAGCAATAAAAACATCAAATTTCTGGCGGCTTTTTGTAGCATCTTTAATCTCATTAATGCCGCTGATGCAATTAAATATGTCTCTTGGCTTTTCCAAAAAAACCTTAATGTCTGCTTTTTTTAATGTCTTACTTAAATAAAGGTATAATGCAAGGCAAGATCCTACACAATCACCATCAGGTCTTATATGTCCCCCAATGGCAATTGTAGTTGCACCCTTTACTTCATCCAAAATTTTATTCATAACAATCATTCTTTCTCTTTTAAATCTTTTGTGACTTCTTCAATCTTCTTTGACATCTCTACACCATATGCAATTGATTGATCCATAATAAAATGAATATCAGGTGTATTTCGCAAATTGATTGTTTTTGCCAACCGATTTTTAATAAAGCCAATCGCTGAATTTAACCCAGCCAGAGTATCATCAACAGATTTTTTATCACCTAACACGCTAATAAATGCTTTACAATTCTTTAAGTCTGGTGCGACTTCAACTGATACTACTGAAGTCAACGGATTAATTCTGGGATCTTTTATCTCACCACGAATGATCTGTGCTAATGCTCTCTGTACTTCTCCATTTATTCTGGAATTTTTAAGACTATTTTTTCGCATTTTCTTTTCCTTTACTGTCTTGGCACCTCTACCATTTCATAAGCTTCCACAACATCAAGCTCCTGCATCTGGTCAAAACCGTCAAATACGAGACCACATTCAAATCCTGTTTTTACTTCTTTTACATCATCCTTAAATCTCTTAAGTGAGGATAAATCACCTTCATAGATCTGTTTGCCCTCTCTGGATACTCTAACTTTACATCCACGTTTAAATATGCCGTCTAATA
>CAZQTM010000205.1:2148-4022 GCA_964595855.1 uncultured Lachnospiraceae bacterium
GGAGCAAACACAGTACTACCACCCCAGTCTTCCGGTATTAATTCATACTCAGCTAATTCCTGCTTTACTTTATCAATATTTGCATTTGGTTTATCTATCTTATTGATTGCTACAATAATTTCTATTCCAGCAGCTTTTGCATGACTAATCGCCTCCACAGTCTGCGGCATTACACCATCATCTGCTGCAACAACTAAAATAGCGATATCCGTTGCATTGGCACCTCTCATACGCATAGCTGTAAATGCCTCATGTCCAGGTGTATCAAGGAATGTAATCTTATGTCCATTCGCATTAACCGTATATGCACCGATATGCTGTGTGATACCACCTGCTTCTCTGTCGGTAACATTTGTCTTACGAATTGCATCAAGTAGAGAAGTTTTACCATGGTCGACATGACCCATTACACAAATTACAGGTGCTCTTTCTATCATGTCATCTGTATTTTCTTCATCTTCTTTCAGCAATTCTTCGATGACATCAACCTTAACTTCCCTTTCGCACATGATATCATATTCTATTGCTATATTTTCTGCATCTTCATAAGTAATTTCCTGATTAACCGTTACAACCTGACCTTGTAAAAATAACTTTTTAACAATGACTGATGGCTGAATTTTCATTTTATCAGCTAAATCTTTAATTGTTAAAACCTCTGAAAGTGTAATTACTTTGATTTCTTCTACTACTTCTTCCTTCTTTTCCGGTTTTATGAAGCGACCTGCTTTGTTTTTGTTCTTAATATTACCATCTTCATAAATAGCGTCCTTTTTAGAACGTTTATCCTTACTCTGGTTTAATCTTCTCTGTTCTTCTCTCTGTTTATCAGTCTTAGCAATAATTGGCTCTTCAGAAAATGGTTTAGCACCGGTGCCCTTCTGGAATCTATTATCCGGTCCATTACTTCTTCCCTGACCACGATCATTATTGTTTGAAAAGCGGTTATTACCTTGATTAGTGTTGCCACCCTGGTAATTACTCCGATTATTTTGAAAATTTCCTCTGCCCGCATTATCATTACTGCGATAATTCGGTCTGTCTCCTGTCGGTCTTCTGTCTCCAATTGGTCTATTCTGGTTTCCTTCACCCTGTCTCTGTCCATATGGTCTATCTCCTGAAACTCTTCCACCCTGGGAATAAGTATTATTACCCTGAGGTCTTCCATTCTGGTTATAGCTATTATTACCCTGAGGTCTTCCATTCTGACTATAATTACTATTGCCCTGAGGTCTTCCATTCTGACTATAATTACTATTGCCCTGAGGTCTTCCATTTTGACTATAATTACTATTTCCCTGAGGTCTTCCATTTTGATTATAATTACTATTGCCCTGAGGTCTTCCATTTTGACTATAATTACTATTTCCTTGAGGTCTTCCATCTTGATTATATCGACCATTATTATTAGTAGTAGTACGATCATTATTTCCATTCGTACGGTCATTATTATATCGGCCATTATTACCTTCAGGTCTGCTATTCTGCTGATAACGACCATTATTTCCATTTGAACGGTCATTATAAGTTCTTTCTGGTCTTACTGTCTCTGTCTTCTCTACCTCTGCCGGATTTGTCTCTTTTATTTCTGCAGCTGAAATCTGTGGCTTATTAACTTCCACTTTTTCTTCTTTTTGTTCTTCTCTTTGCGGAAGTTTTTCCATAATTTTACCTGTAGCCTTATTAATTATCTGATTTGGACCAAGCTGAATCGGTTTCTGATAAGGTGCTGTAGTCGGTTGATTATTCTGAGTTCTTTTATCATTTGATGATGGTATGGAAGGTCTTACTCCCTGAGGCATTTTCGAATTATGAGGATTACTAACAAAAATAATTGTTTTCTTCTTCTTATGTTCCTCAGACTTATGTTCTTC
>CAZQTM010000206.1:0-1725 GCA_964595855.1 uncultured Lachnospiraceae bacterium
AGATAAACGTTCCTATACTATTTATATTTAGTTTTTCAATAAGGAAAGGGCACCTTCCACACTACCTTTTCTTCAAAGCCATGGTCTTACCTTTCCCGTCCATCCCTGCTTTTTCCAATACTCTGAATCCGCTTTACTCAGTCCATTTCTCTGCATAAGATGTATGAAAAAAAACAAAGCTTTTGTTTTAATTCCCGGTTTCACATGGCCTTCATGTATTGAAATCTTTTTGGCAAGTACTGACATTTTTCGTTCGATTTTTTCTTTCTTATTTTCACTAACGTTTTCAAAAGATGTTGCTGCTACCGCCATTCCAAATCGATAAGTTTTTGCTATACCCCAGTAGAACAGACTGTCTGCCATATCTTTATTTGTACTTCTCATACCACCACCTGCAGCAGTCGATATACATACAGCCTGCTTATTAAACATACTTTTCTCTGGTCTATGTAACATCCAACGATATGCATAATGATCAAGGAATGCTTTCATTGGGCCAGTAACATGAAACACATAAACCGGGCTTGCAAAAATTAGGACATCTGCATCATCTATGGCATCAGTCAACGGTTTAAGCATTTCATAATGCGGACACATTTTTTCATCTTTCATAATGCAAGTCGTACATCCTATACAGAATTGATTAAAATCTCTTGGCAAAAAAAACTCTTTTATCTCTCCACCAAGCTTATCCGCTAATATCTTTGCAATATGATACGTAGAACCTTTGTGATATTGTCCATGTATGATTGTAATTTTCATTTCCCCTCCATTTATGCTAAAGCAATTTCTCCACTTCTATACTGTCAATTCCTTTAAATTCTTTCACAATAATAGATTTTATACTTTTCTTAACATTTTCACTCACATTTGTAATGCACCATTCCTTTTCTCCACCAATACTCTCACAATCATCTTCTATTAAGACATCGGGACATATACGTTCTACTAAATCGCTGTATTGCTCTCCCTTATCTCTACAAAGAATTTCAGTATAGTTTATTTTGTAATAATCCATGATTGATTTGATGAAATGGTACCTATATTTTCGTACATATGAACATAAATATATCTCATTTCCCCTATTAAACGCATTATTAACTATATCTATTGACTTTCCTAATGGTAAATACCCTTTCTTAGAAAATAAAAATAGAAATGGTTTTGTATAAAATGTTGTTCCCTCAATAAATATCATAATCTTTTTCATTGTATCTCCATGTATAAGTAATTAAAGAGAAATCTCAAAAGGCACAGTCGGTATATCATTCTCTGTAGGAGCATCATTTTCAAAAGCCCAACCGGATAACACTGTCGGTTTCAACAAAATAAATTCAGCATTTCTACCACCGAATTCAACGCCCTCGTCAAATGCGCCAGGAAATTTTTCGCAATAGTTATCTCTCAGGCTTTCATTTTCTGGCAACATGCAAGCACCACAGAATTCTGCTGTCGCCTCTGCAAAAAAAGGCCCTGCGGCAATGCAACAATTAGTATTAGCCTTAAGCTGTTGGTATTTCTTGGAGTCACTATTTGTAAAAATGAGGATACGACCATTACAATAAACTGGACTAACGACACGCATTGTTACACTGTTATCAACTCCCGTAGCAAGAGTTACAGTCATCTCGTTTTTTATCATATTACAAAATTGTGCAAACTTATCCATGATTTAATTTTCCTCTCAAATTTATATTTATTCAATTTTAATATATTTATGATAGT
>CAZQTM010000206.1:1825-4019 GCA_964595855.1 uncultured Lachnospiraceae bacterium
TCAAGAAATACACTATTTGGCAACTCAATTTTTAATTGCTGACAGACAGTCGTTTTACCAACTCCCATTGTGCCACCAATCAGATACAGTCTTTTCATCCATAATCTCCCATAAAATCAGATTTATCTATCATCAATGCTCAATAATTCATTATTTTTAATATAACCTTTTTCATCAGTTAGAAATGGCAGAACTGTAATAACAGCATCATTGTTAATCATCCCATATACATGTGGATAACTTATTCCGCTATCATCTCCTGTTTCATATCGAACTTCGGAGACTAATTTTTTTTCATCAATACAAAGAATCACTAATTTTTTCTTCATTCCTTCAAAATATGGTACCAAACGCCAAAAAAACTCAGGCTCAGAACAATGAATAAATCCATCTGCTTCAATATTTCTCTTTCCCCAAGTTACTTTATCTTTTCTTTCTTCCCAAATGCATTTATCCATACAATGCAAAATCATAGCTATTCTCATACTTCTCATTTATTGTTTTTGTTATCATAGAATCTAAGAATTGATAAAACTGTGCAATATGTTTTCCGTCCACTAAGGCATGATTGCATAAAACTGATACTGGCATGTAGATATGATTTTCCCTTGCATAGAATTTGCCCCATGTAATTCGAGGATTGCTGTCTGCTGGAAAGGGCGTTGGCTGAACCAATGCGCCATAGGTCAACTCTTTAAGCGTTGAAATAAAAAGTAACGACTGTGTTTCCGTTTCCTCTATATCTCCGTGTAGCCTAGCTTTTTCCTGTTGTAGGCTTGCATATTCGATAAATTCATGAAATTTCATTTTTCCATCAAGTTTGCAATATGAATAGGTTCCATCCTCTTTTGCCACTGTATGCGACGTATTGCAAAATGAGAATTCGACAATTTTGTCACTCACTATTCTTTGACGAAATTCAACAACCTGATTTGCGGCTTGAGATATGCACCACAAAAAAGACAGGAAAAAAGGATACTTGTTTTTCTTATACCAATCATAAAAAGCTGTAATATCGACATCACATGTGGTTCCCACATATGGTTGAGCCAAGGATCTAAAATATTCAAAATGCTTTAGTCTCTTATATTTTGACATATCAATATATACTGGTTTCTCCATATTATTCCTTTCTACAAACTGGAATTAATTATTTATCTGCTTGCCAACCCCCAATTTTCATTTGGAGAATCATGAATCACAATAAAAACATCTGTTGGTAATATTTCCAATTCTTTGTATAATTGATTTGTTATTTCTTCAAATATTCTTGTTTTTTGCTCTTGCGTACGTCCTGGGGACATTGTTATTTCAATAATAGTAAATTCATCAGTTTTATTTTCACTTCTCTCAAATAACTCATCTTCAATTTCGAACAACCTTTGAAACCGATCCCACTGGTCAATATGAATAGCATTTACAAGTCCCTTATGTACCGATTCCATTACCTTCTTTTTATAATACAAACTTTTTCCTTTAATTATTTCTATACGAACTAATACCATTTATATTATCTCCTTATCAGAAATGGTTAATCCAAATTAGATACTCACTTCATTCAGAATAAATAATAAGATAAGTTTAATATAATCAAAATGTTATTAGTAAAAGAACAATATTTATTTATAAAATAAGTAAAATTTATTAGAAAAGTAGTAACAGACTATTTTTTATTATACCATTTCATCATATAATACTTGGGCACCTCATCATTAAAACCTAATGTTTTATACAAATTGTAACCATCCTCAGTAGCTTTTAATTCTACATAACTAAGATTTTTCTTATTTGCATCATTTAATAACATCTCCATCAAATGTCTTGCATATCCCTTGTGGCGATGATTGGGTCGTGTATAAACATTTAACACCGTTCCTATTTTTCCAGTAACAAAAGCCGGACTCATAGGTTTTTCTATAACAAGTAGCATTGCACAAGCAATTATATCTTGCTCATTTCTTGCAGTATAAACCGTAATATCATCATTCAGATGCTTAATAAAGTAATCTGGAAGGTTAGTTTTGATAGATAATATTACATCTTTATCCATCTCACCATTATCTTCCTCAAGATAAGCTATTCTTAAATTGGTCAACTCTTTAATATCTTTTACTGTTGCTTTGTTGTAGATCATATTTAACCTCATGCTGCGACTGTATTTTGGAGCAACTAATGGTTCAAGTTTGTGCGCAGC
>CAZQTM010000207.1:0-4013 GCA_964595855.1 uncultured Lachnospiraceae bacterium
AATCCTTGTACTCTGGAAGGAAAAATTGTGAGACTATCCGATAAAATTGCATATATTCATCATGATATGGATGATGCAATAAGAGGTGGTATCCTAACAGAGGATGATGTACCGAAATCAATTCGTGGTATCATTGGAAAGACAACAGGTGAAAGACTGGATCATTTTATTCATGATATTGTTACTACCAGCTTTGGTAAAAATGAAATTAGAATGTCTTCATCTATACAAGATGCAATGAAGGAACTACGAGAATTCATGTTCGAAAATGTATATAAGAATCCTGATGCGAAAAGCGAAGAGGGTAAAGCAGAAATACTGATGGAAACACTTTATGAATACTATTTACATCATATTGAGCTTTTACCTGATGAATTATTAAATTTAATGGAAAACGGGGAAGCAGCTGAAAGAATTGTCTGTGATTATATTGGTGCAATGACAGATCGATTTGCAATTGCAAAATATGAAGAGTTATTTATTCCCAAGTCGTGGCATGGTTAAAGTTAGATTTAATCATTTGATTTAAGCTTAGAAAAGGAAGATAAAATGTATTATCCTGATGATTTGATAGAGGAAGTTAGAACAAAAAATGATATTGTTGATGTAATATCAGGATATGTTAAATTACAGAAGAAGGGGGCAAGTTATTTTGGACTTTGTCCGTTCCATAATGAGAAATCACCTTCTTTTTCGGTCTCTGGTTCTAGACAAATGTATTATTGTTTTGGATGTGGTGCAGGGGGTAATGTTTTTACATTTTTGATGAACTATGAAAACGACACCTTCAAAGAAGCAGTAAAAGTATTAGCGGACAGGGCTGGAATTAAACTTCCAGAGATTGAATATTCTGAAGAAATGAAAAAACAAGCGAATAAAAAGACTTTGCTTTTGGAGATAAACAAAGAAGCAGCTAAGTATTTTTATTATCAATTGAGAGCACCACAGGGAAAAATCGGATACCAATATATAACCGGAAGAAAATTATCGGAAGAAACGATGAAAAAGTTTGGTATTGGGTACTCTAATAAGTATCCTGATGATTTAGTTAAGTACTTGAAACAAAAGGGATACTCAGATGAACTTATTGTGCAGTCAGGGTTGGCAGCAACCGATGAAATACGTGGAATACATGATAAATTCTACAACCGTGTTATGTTTCCAATCCAGGATATCAATCACCGTGTCATTGCATTTGGTGGACGTGTGATGGGAGAAGGAGAACCCAAGTACTTAAATTCGCCCGAAACCTTAATTTTTGAAAAAAGCAGAAATTTATATGGCTTGAATTTTGTGAGAAGTTCAAGAAAGGATAATATCATTCTATGTGAAGGATATATGGATGTTATATCCATGCACCAGGCAGGGTTTATCCAGGCAGTTGCATCTCTCGGGACAGCATTTACTGCTGGTCAGGCTAATTTGCTACGTAGATTTACGGAAAATGTCATTTTATCCTATGATAGTGATGGCGCAGGAATAAAGGCGGCTATACGTGCGATTGGTATTCTAAAGGAAGTGGGATTAAGTTCTAAGATTCTGAATTTGAAACCATATAAGGATCCGGATGAATTTATTAAAAATCTTGGTCCTGAAGCTTTTCAAAAGAGAATAGAAGAAGCTCAAAATAGTTTTTTCTTTGAAATAGAAATTATGGAACAAAATTATAATTTGAAGGATCCAGAAGATAAAACAAAGTTTTACAGAGAGATAGCAAAGAAGTTATGCTCTTTTTCAGAAGAAATTGAAAGAGAAAATTACACAGCTGCGATTGCTGAAAAATACCAGATTGGGATTAATAGTCTAAGAGGTATGGTTGTTACCTATGCAACGATGACTGGTCTTACACAGAAAATAGAAAGACCAAAGTCCGGTATACAAAAGAAAGCAACTCCTCAGGATGCTGTAAAACGGTCACAAAGATTATTATTAACATGGCTTTCAGAGGAGCCAGAACTATATCAAAAGATAAGAAAATACATTTCATTCAAGGATTTTACAGATGAGTTATATCAAAAGGTGGCAGAAAAACTGTTTGAAGGTTTTGATATTCAAAAATGTGAACCAGCTGCCATTATTTCTTTGTTTGAAGATGAAGAAGAACAAAGGGAAGTTGCTTCTTTATTTAATACAAAACTATTAGAAATGGATAATATATCAACAAAAGAAAAGGCATTTCATGATGTACTGCTTTCAGTAAAACGAAATAGTTATGAGTTTTATACGGAAAAGCTTTCAAGTGATGTCAATGCATTAACCCAGGCCATCGAAGGAAAAAAGGCTCTGGAGGAACTTAGTAAAACGCATATTTCTTTAGAATCATGATAACAATAGATTTAAGCGAAAATGGAAGGATGGAATACATGATGGATGAAATCACACAAGCAAAATTTGAGGAGAAATTAAAAGCTCTGTTAGCAATGGCTAAAAAGAAAAAAAATATTCTGGAGTACCAGGAGATAAATGATTTCTTTAGCGATATGCAGTTAGAAGAAGAGCAATTTGAAAAAATTCTTGAGATACTCGAACAGAATAATGTAGATATTTTAAGAATTACAGATGATGACGATGATGAATTAATTGAAGATGAAGAAATTGTACTGACTGAGGAAGATGAGGTTGATGTTGAAACAATCGATTTATCAGTGCCAGATGGAATCAGCATAGAAGATCCTGTCAGAATGTACTTAAAAGAAATTGGAAAGGTTCCGTTACTTAGTGCTGAAGAAGAAATTGAACTTGCTAAGAAGATGGAGATGGGTGATGAGGAAGCCAAGAAAAAGCTTGCTGAAGCAAACTTAAGATTGGTTGTTAGTATAGCAAAACGTTATGTGGGACGTGGAATGTTGTTTTTAGATTTGATTCAGGAAGGAAATCTGGGTTTAATTAAAGCTGTTGAAAAATTTGATTATCGCAAAGGATACAAATTTTCAACTTATGCTACATGGTGGATTCGTCAGGCAATTACAAGAGCAATTGCAGATCAGGCTAGAACAATACGTATTCCGGTGCATATGGTAGAAACAATAAATAAATTAATTCGCGTAAGCAGACAATTATTGCAGGAATTAGGCAGAGAACCATTACCAGAAGAAATTGCGGAAGAAATGAATATGCCAGTTGAACGTGTTCGTGAAATTTTAAAAATTAGTCAGGAACCGGTTTCATTAGAGACGCCTATTGGGGAAGAGGAAGATAGTCACTTAGGAGATTTTATTCAAGATGATAATGTTCCAGTACCAGCAGATGCAGCTGCATTTACATTACTAAAGGAGCAACTGGTGGAAGTTCTTAGCACATTAACTGATAGAGAGCAGAAGGTGTTACGCTTACGATTTGGACTGGATGATGGTCGTGCAAGAACACTGGAAGAGGTTGGTAAAGAATTTAACGTTACGCGTGAAAGAATCAGACAAATAGAAGCAAAAGCGCTTAGAAAATTAAGACATCCAAGCAGAAGTAGAAAATTAAAGGATTATCTAGACTGATATGCAGGATTCTAATGTTGATGTGATACATTTATCAAAGAGACTTTATACAGTGGCAAATATGGTATCAAAAGGCTGCATAGTAGCGGATATAGGCTGTGATCATGGTTTTGTTTCAATTTATTTGATTGAAAGTAAAACGAGTCCAAGAGTAATTGCGATGGATATCAATGATGGCCCTTTATTACGTGCAAAGGAACATATATCAAACAAAAATTTGACAGAATACATAGATATTCGCAAGTCAGATGGAGCAAAGGCTTTGAGATGGATTGATCAAAGTAAAAAGATACTGGAAGTTAATTCTTTGATTGCTGCTGGTATAGGTGGACGGTTAGTAATAAAAATCATGAAAGAAAGTCTTGATAAAATAAGAACTTTGAAAGAACTTATTTTGCAACCGCAGTCAGAGGTATTTCTTGTTAGAAAATTTTTGGAAGACAACAATTTTGTGATTATAAATGAAGATATGGTATTGGAAGATGGAAAGTATTACCCCGTTATAAAAGTCGTACCAAGTACACA
>CAZQTM010000208.1:0-1749 GCA_964595855.1 uncultured Lachnospiraceae bacterium
AACAAACTATTTTCATAATCTTTTACGTAATATCGTATATTAGTTCTTCCCTTGGTTATGATTGTATGTCCTTCCGCTTCCAGCATCTCTTTCTGCTTCAGCGTACCACCAGGATATTTCTCATTCAGCTCCCCATTTGCCTTTAAGGTTCTCCAGTATGGAGTCAGATGATCCGTCCTCTGGCTGCTAGCCCAGGCTGCAATCGATACAAATATACCGGCTGTAATAGGATCCGTAAAATCTGCATTATTATTACAGGCAAAATATTCTCTTATCTGCCCAACGGTAATAACTTTCCCCTTCGGTATCTTTTTCATAATTACATCATATTCGATCGGCGGTGCAAAGAACATCCTGCTTCCACCATACTTTTTAATGCTCGCTTCATCGGTAATAACCTTTACCTTAGGCATATCTTTACTTTCAAATAACATCGCATTAAAATTTTTACTTGATTCATGTGCCATGATACACACCTCCCTTTACACCTATCTTACTGGTATGATAAATAAATGCAATGAGACAGTTTTTTTACTATTATAAAAATTTTAGTTTTTTCATGCTCCTTACATATATTATTATTTCAATCAATAAATAAACAATGCCCCATGCAATTAACGGTAATAGGCTGCTATGGAAGAAAGAAGCCTCCCCAAATTTCTTAACTATATTACTGACTGGTGGCAAAATCCAGAGTAAATACTGTAACAAATGAAAATCTGATATAATAGCATCCTTAACAATACAAATAATTCCAAATAAAACAGCTATTCCAACTGCAACTTGCCGTTTTTTTATTACTCTACTATTCAATATAAGTCCAAAAACTGCTCCTGTCATTCCTAAAAGGATATGCAGTATCAAACCAATTGCTACATCTATTAAGCTTACAGGACGTATAAAAAAATTAGTTCCACTAATTATATATCTAATAACCGGTACTAGCATCGCTATCCCTGATCCTATTATGGTATATATGAATATTGCTAATAATTTAGCCAAATAAAATGTCTCAATATGTTCTCTACATTTGGCAAGAATTGACTGGTTAATCATATCCGCATCTATACTATCAGCTAGTATGGAAAAGGAGAGCATTATTAGAAAAAAGACATATGAACTTACAGAAAACGTATTCAAAACACCAGCAGGTGCCATTGTATATGTCATTGCCAGATATGCTATAAGAAGAATCAAAGGCATTGACCATTTTCCACTTAAAAGCATCTTTTTATATTCAAATATTGTAATTGCGCCTAATTTCATCTTCTTCATTCCTTTATATTAGATACCAAATAATCATTACCATCCACTAACTTGCCATCCTTTATCTGATAGATCTCATCAGCAGTATGCTCCACAAAAATTCTCTCATGACATGCCATCACAATAGATGTACCATCCTTTTTCCGCTTTAGCATCTCTTTCATTAGCATTTCCTGCGAATGAATATCTTGTCCGGACAAAGGTTCATCCATAAATATGATATCATATTCTCCAATCAATGATTGTATCACTGCCGCCTTCTGTAACGTACCCTTAGAAAGGTTTTTCATCCTTGTATGAATCATGTTTCCTAAGGAAAATGCTTCATAATAAGATTGAAGCTTTTTTTTATGATAATCATCATTGATACCTTCCATTTTAAGAGTTTCATTCATAAACTCCTCAAAAGTAAAAGATAACCCATCATAATGATCTGGAATATATGAAATCTTTATTTGATTCTGATACATACACTTTCCGCTA
>CAZQTM010000208.1:1849-4001 GCA_964595855.1 uncultured Lachnospiraceae bacterium
AATTTCCTTACAATCAAGCAATACATCTTTATCCATTCTTTTTTCCATTCTGTTGAATTCCTGTTATCTTTGCACTTTGAAGGACATGCCCTTTCATATGTTGCAACACATCCCTCTTATTTGCGCTACTTCCTAATTCTAACATGGTATCTAAAATATATACTTGAAATACATACCTGTGCCTTTTTCTAATAAAAGGTGGGATTTTGGGTCCTCTGTATCTATGCTTCCCATAACCGATTCCCTGTACTGCATTGCCCAATGTAGGTACTATTTCTCCATATGGTATATTTTCTCCTATATTATCTGTTGGCGGTATGTTAAAGATTACCCAATGTGTATAAGCACCCATTAAAGGAATATCCAGATCGTCCATAATAATTGCTATGGAGACAGCCGCTTGTGATACATTATGTAAACTTATTTGTGGTGATATGTCCTCCCCACGACCTGTACATTTAATTGGTATCCACCCATTATCTTGAAATGTATTGCTTGTAATATATAATTTATTCATCATGCTCCTTATTACCTCATTGTTTTTTTGCAGTTTCCATATATTTCCTGGAAGTTAACATTTTTAATAACTCAAATTATAATTTTTCTTAAATTGGTTGGCTGATGTCAAGGACCTAAAAATATAGTTCCTAAAGTCCAATATAAAAATGGAAGTAATATTAGTAATGCGTTGAAAATAATACTCCATTTTCCAAGTTTATTAGGAGTAATTTTTATTGACAAAACTCCAAATAAAATTCCAATTGGGCAGATTAAAGGTGTCAACATTAAAGGAATACCTTCTAATTTTTGATATGGAGTTATTTCAAAAAACCAATTTAGTATGAGAATAAAAATAATTAACGGTATTATGAAAGAAATAATACTAAATATATTTACAGTATTTTTAATGGAACATTTACATTTCATATATCATCATCTCCTTGTCTAATCATATTTTATTTCATTATCTGTTACTATATAAAAATTGTTTATAATCCTTAATACCCCATTGCCTGTTTTACAATTTCCATATCTTCCTTGGAAGTTAACATTTTTAATAGCTCAAATGCAACTCCTGCTGCTGTTTGAGGACAATAAGACGTAATAATATTATCCTCTATCACAATCGGTTCATTCACTACATGAACACCAAATTCAGCAAGCTGCTTCTGGCGGTACCCATCACGAAGATGATAGGTAGTTGCTCTTTTCCCTGTAAGGATACCACTCTTTCCAAGTGCTAATGCAGCAACGCATATTGTTGCAATAGGTTTACATGCCTGTTCAAATTGTCTGATTAAATCCGATGTCTTTTTATGATATGCTTCTTCATAAAATCCAAACTCTTCAAACCCTCCCGGTATAGCAAGTGCATCATAATCATCGGTTTTTACATCATCAATAAGAATATCCATTACCACGGGCACTTGAAATGTACTTATTACAGTCTTTTGAAAGCCACAGGTTATTACATCAATATTATGATGGTAATCATTCCTGGCCCATCCTAAAACATCAATAAATACACTAAACTCCATTGTTTCAAAACCTTTTGCACACAATAACAAAACTTTCTTCTCCATCTTTAACTCCCTATAAGTAAAATACCCCAATAATTTCATTATCTATAACCACTGAATAAATGCCGTCTTATCTTTTCTGTTATATCCGGCCTGCTCATAAAAATTTAGTGTACTTTCCTGCTTTGATCCTGTAAGCAGCATCATTTTATAGCACTTTTCCATTTGTGCGATTTCTTTTGCATAGTTAAGGCACTTAGTAGCAAATCCTTTTTTTCGATAGGTACAATCTGTAATAACATTCTCAATTAAAGCATATGGTCTCTGTCCATGTTCCTTTTTTATAAATTAATAAGTTTTCCTTCATAGAAATCTTTTTTACCTTATGTATCAATCTGGATTTTTAGTCATACCTCTCTCTTTTTCTTTTTCAAACCCAAACTGTCCATATAATCCGTGTGCATCTCTAGTTAGTAAAAGTCCTCTTAACTTGTTTAATTTTTCATCTGAAACAATCGTTTGTACTAATTTTTTCCCAATACCCTTGCCTCGGAATGCTTCATCCACAATAACATCACATAGGTAGAATGTTGTTGCATAATCAGTGATTACTCTTGCAAATGCAACCTGTT
>CAZQTM010000209.1:0-3989 GCA_964595855.1 uncultured Lachnospiraceae bacterium
ACGGAGAATTTACCAAAAAACTCAATGTTAAGGCAAATGCATTCAGTGCATCTGCTAAAGAAAAAATTGAGGCACTTGGTGGAACAGTTGAGGTGATGTAATGCTTACAACACTTAAAAATGCATTTAAAATCAAAGAAATAAGAATGAAACTTCTTTTTACATTTGCAATGTTAGTTGTGATCCGTTTAGGATCACAGCTTCCTGTTCCTGGTGTTGACAGAACTTACTTTGCTAGATGGTTTGCAGAACAAAGCGGCGATGCATTTAACTTTTTCGATGCATTTACAGGCGGATCTTTCCTAAATATGTCTGTATTTGCATTGAATATTACTCCATATATTACGTCATCTATTATTATGCAGCTAATGACTATCGCAATACCAAAGTTAGAAGAAATGCAAAAAGATGGTGAAGAAGGAAGAAAGAAAATTGTTTCTATTACCAGATATGTTACCGTAGGTCTTGCACTTATTGAATCTGCTGCTATGGCTATTGGATTTGGCAGAAGTGGTATGTTGCAGGAATATAATGCATTGAATATTATTACGGTAATTGTTGCTCTGACAGCAGGCAGTGCAGTACTTATGTGGATTGGTGAAAGAATAACAGAAAATGGTGTTGGAAATGGTATATCTATTGTCCTTATTATTAACATTATTTCTCGTTTACCTCAGGATTTGCTTAGATTGTACGAGCAGTTCATCAAAGGGAAGGCAGTAGCAATCGGTGTACTTGCTGCAGTCATCATTCTTGCCGTCATTCTGTTCATGGTTGTTATTGTTATAGTACTTAATGGTGGAGAAAGAAGAATTCCGGTTCAGTATGCTAAAAAAGTTCAGGGAAGAAAAATGGTTGGCGGTCAGTCAACAAGCATTCCTTTGAAAGTAAATACTGCAGGAGTTATTCCAATTATCTTTGCTTCGTCAATTTTAGAGTTCCCAATTGTTATCTGTTCCTTATTTGGTGTAAATGGAACAGGAATATGGGGTGAAATCCTTAAAGGATTAAGTTCAAGAAATTGGTGTAAAATTGCAACACCACAATATTCTATTGGATTATTGGTTTACATCATAATGGTAATTTTCTTTGCCTATTTTTATACATCAATTACATTTAATCCATTAGAAATTGCAGACAATATGAAGAAACAGGGCGGTTTTATTCCGGGTATCAGACCAGGAAAACCAACCAGTGATTATTTGAACAAGATTTTGAATTACATCATTTTTATAGGTGCATGCGGTCTTACAATTGTAGGCGTATTACCATTTGTTTTCAATGGACTATTTAATGCCAGCGTATCATTTGGTGGTACAAGTTTAATCATTATTGTCAGCGTAATCTTAGAGACGATCAAACAGATTGAATCTCAGATGTTAGTACGTAATTATAAAGGATTTTTAAATGATTAATAAGTGAGCTTAGTTGGGACAGGACGTTATCGTTTTGTCCCTTACTGGCTTAAAATACAAAAAGAAGTTTGCTTATATTATTTAACGAGGAGTTTGAAGATGAAAATAATTATGTTAGGTGCTCCGGGTGCTGGTAAGGGTACTCAGGCTAAAATGATTGCAGATAGATACAATGTTCCCCATATCTCAACAGGAGATATTTTTAGAGCTAATATTAAAAACGGGACCGAACTTGGTATGGAAGCCAAGAAATATATGGACCAGGGAAAACTTGTTCCAGATGAATTAACAGTAAAGATTTTGTTAGACAGAGTAGCACAGGATGACTGCAAAAATGGTTATGTTTTAGATGGTTTTCCAAGAACAATACCACAGGCAGAAGTTCTTGAAGAAGCTTTAAATAAAATTGGTGATAAGATTGATTATGCGGTTGATATAGATGTACCAGATGAAAATATCATAAACAGAATGTCAGGCAGACGTGCATGTGTAACATGCGGAGCTACTTATCATATTGTACATGTTCCACCTAAGAAAGAGGCAATTTGTGATAGGTGTGGTAGCGAACTGATTCTTCGCGATGACGATAAGCCTGAAACAGTAAAAAACAGATTAAAAATTTATCACGATCAAACACAACCATTAATAGATTTCTATACGAAAAAAGGAATATTAAAATCGGTTGATGGTACTCAGGATATGAATGATGTATTTGCTGCAATAGTAGCAATTTTAGCTTAATAGAAAAACAAAGGTAATGTGAAAAAATACTTTTTTCACACGTGAGCAAGCTCACGCGCAACTTTGTTCCTGCGGACCAAAGGTTGCAGGTTATGGAGAGGTGAAGATATAAGATGGCTGTATCAATTAAATCTGCCAGAGAAATTGAATTAATGAGAGAATCTTGTAAGATTTTAGCAAAAGTTCATGATGAACTCGGCAAAGCTATTGAACCCGGAATGTCAACGCTTGATATTGACAGACTAGGCGAGAAACTCATAAGAAGTTATGATTGTATTCCAAATTTTTTGAATTATAATGACTATCCAGCTTCCATTTGTGTATCAGTAAATGAAGAAGTCGTACATGGTATACCAAATAAACACCACATTTTAAAAGAAGGTGATATCGTTAGTCTTGATGCAGGACTAATTTACAAAGGATATCATTCTGATGCTGCAAGAACGTACGGGGTGGGAAAGGTCAGCAAAGAAGTTCAGAAATTAATGGATGTAACCAAACAGAGTTTCTTTGAAGGAATTAAAATGGCAAAATCAGGCAATCATCTATATGATATATCAAATGCTATTGATGATTATGTAACACCATTTGGTTATGGAATCGTTAGAGACTTGGTTGGACATGGAATTGGAACCAGTTTACATGAAGACCCACAGATACCAAATTTCAGACAGAAACGCAAAGGAATCCTATTAGAAGCCGGTATGACGCTGGCAGTTGAGCCAATGATCAATATGGGAAGATGTGATGTTGAGTGGCTTGATGATGACTGGACAGTAGTTGCAGAAGATGGTTTACCATCTGCACACTATGAAAATACCATTCTGATTACAGATGGTGAACCTGAAATCCTGACATTATTATAAGAAGTAAATAGATAATGGAAAGATGAGGAAAATCTATGCTGGGAATGCTCGCAATCTCGTTAGCTGGACATGATAAAAATAAAATTTATATCATAATAGAAGAAGATGATGAATATGTTTATTTGTCTGACGGTATTTTAAGAACAGGAAAAAATTTAAAAAAGAAAAAAACAAAACATATTCAATTGATTAAAAAAGACATCGACAGTTCATTACAACTGAAGTTAAGAAATAAAGAATTCTGTAGTGATGAAGAAATAAAACGGGCAATTAAACTTTTTAAAGCAGAAACGATACAGGAGGAAAATAAATGTCAAAATCCGACGTGATTGAAATTGAAGGAACTGTTATTGAAAAATTACCTAATACCATGTTTCAAGTTGAATTGGAAAATGGTCATAAGGTACTTGCTCACATCAGTGGAAAACTGAGACAGAATTTCATCAGAATCCTTCCGGGTGACAAAGTTACATTAGAATTGTCACCATATGATCTCTCAAAAGGAAGAATTATCTGGAGAGATAAATAAAATACTTGCAAACATAATAACCCCATGCTATAATGTAAAACGGTCTTTTTATGAAAGGAGGGTTTAACATGAAAGTTAGATCATCAGTAAAACCGATTTGTGAAAAGTGCAAAGTTATTAAGAGAAAAGGATCTGTCAGAATAATCTGTGAGAATCCTAAGCACAAACAGAGACAGGGTTGATTTACCCAGTCACATTATTCAGAACAATAGTTTTTTGTTTTTGATTATTGTATTAATTAACGGATTAAAAATATGTTTTGTTAATAACGAAGCATATTTTCTTAAAGATAATTGAACGTAGGAGCCTACGGGAGATTACTTTTTGATACCGAGAATAATGTACCACAGTATCGGAAAAGCCGGATAGTGTCCGGCCGGGCAACAAAGACTTGCCCCAGTCAATTAGTATTTAGTTGTGAAACAACAGAAAATGGAGG
>CAZQTM010000210.1:0-3876 GCA_964595855.1 uncultured Lachnospiraceae bacterium
AAATATACAATAAGAATTTTAAAGGAGATGTCAAAATGAAAGGTAATATTGTTGTTGGACAATCAGGCGGACCTACAGCCGTTATCAACTCTTCTGTTGCAGGTGTTTACGCTGCAGCAAAAAAATTAGGTGTTAATAAAGTTTATGGTATGGTTCACGGAATTGAAGGTTTCTTAGAAGATAAACTTTGTGACCTTGATGAATATTTATGCAAGGCAGAAGATGTTGAAATGTTAAAGAGAACTCCATCCGCTTTCTTAGGTTCATGCCGTTTTAAAATGCCTAAGATTGAAGGCCATGAAGATGTTTATGAAAAAGTATTTGAAATTATGGAAAAACATGATATTGAGTGCTTATTCTACTGTGGTGGAAATGATTCTATGGATACTGTAAAAATGTTATCCGATTATGCCGCAGCACATAACAAACCACAAAGATTCATGGGTGTTCCAAAAACAATTGATAATGACCTTCCTGTAACAGATCATTGCCCAGGATATGGTTCAGCAGCTAAATATATTGCAACAAGTTTAAAAGAAATCATCCGTGATAACGAGTCATTTGGAGCAAAGAAACCTACTGTATGTATCGTTGAAATCATGGGACGTAATGCCGGATGGTTAACTGCAGCAGCAGCACTTGCAAAGGGAGATGACTGCAGCGGTGCAGATGCTATTTACTTACCTGAGACAACATTTGATGTTGATGCATTTATGGCAAAAGTGAAAAAACTTGGAGCTACTAAATCATCTGTAGTAATTGCCGTTTCCGAAGGTGTTCATATTGCTGATGGACGTTATGTATGTGAATTAGCAAATGAAAATGTAGCAGTTGATGCATTTGGTCATAAGCAGATGTCTGGAACAGCAGCTTATCTTGCACAGCTTGTGGCTGCAGAGACAGGATTAAAGGCACGTGCAGTTGAATTTTCAACACTTCAGAGAGCAGCAACACATATTGCTTCTTTAACTGATATCAATGAGGCATTCCAGGTTGGAGCAGATGCTGTAAAAGCAGCAAATGAAGGAAAGACTGGTATGATGATTACACTTGACAGAAATGGTGATGATCCTTATCAGTGTGGAACAAGTGCTTATGACATTCATGCAATTGCAAATGTTGAGAGACCAGTTCCTGCAGAATGGATTACAGAAGATGGATGTGGACTAAACGAAGGTTATGAAAAATATGCCAGACCACTTATTATGGGTGAGTTAACTCCAATGTTTGTAAATGGTCTTCCAAGACATCTTGTTCGTAAATAAAAATTATATAATAAAGCATAAATCCCGCATATGATTATGCGGGATTTGTGCTTTTATATACTAGATGTATGTTCTGGAAATTCATCCATTAAGGATTGTTTGCATGCTTGTTTAAAGAGTTCAAAAGCTTCAGTAAGTCCAAAATTCAAAGGAGCTGTTACACATGCATCTTTCATATCCTTTGCCAACTTTTCTATAACCTGTTCTTTCTTTAGTGATAAAGTTCCCATAAAAGCGGAGCAGTATTTATGGTCTTCCATACTAAAATGAAGATAAAAGGAAGCAAATGCACAGTATTCCTGAAAAAGTAAATCATTTACAAGGTCCTTATCTGAAAATTCGTTTGCATCAAAGTACTCAGATGGTACAATACAGAGATCCTTCATAATTTCTGTCATTAATTTCTGCTCATGCCTTTGGTTAAACAGATTCATGGTTATTCGGGATTCAGATAACAGGCTCAAAAAACCTCTTACAAAATAATCCGTTTCTTCTGACATTTTATTTCTTTTTTGATAACGTGCCTCCCATAACTTTAAGCGGATTGTATCCGCCTGTGGCTCAGAACCTTCTTCCATGTGATTCATTAGTATTTCTTTTCTCTTCAACCGGTCGAATGTTTGATAATAATTACCGGGCCATGGTATATTTTCACTTTTTGCCATTTACACCCTCCTATTTTAGACAAGATAATATTTATGTTCCAATGGGGACATTATAACAGAGACATAACTATTATTCCATTCAAACAAAGAAAAAGTATTTACAAAGATACCGGAATATAATATACTACTAAAAGAAAACGTTTTCCTTTGAAAATAAAGAGGTTAATCATGGTATCAATCAGAGATGTTGCAAAACATGCAGGAGTCGCAATTTCTACGGTATCCAAGGTACTAAATAATTATCCAAATGTAAGTGATGAGACTAAGAACAAGGTCAATCAGGCAATCAAAGAACTTAATTTTATTCCGAACACCATTGCATCCGCTTTATCATCGAAAAAGGCAGGAAGAGTCGCTTTACTGATGAATCTGAATACACAGACACAGGCTATCGATGAGATTGGTATGCAATATATTTTTGGTGCAATCAGTCAGTGCAAAAATTTAAATTTGGACGTGATAACGGTATTTCTTTCTATGATTCGTGATAAATCACCCGGAGAAATGGAACAATATTTTAGATCACAGAGTATTACAGGGATAATTATTTATGGAATTAGCAAAGATGATATTAAACTCCATAAATTGATTTCATCCAGTTACTTTAAAATCGTTGTTGTGGATGCTCCTTTTATTAATGAGACGACTTCCTCAGTGTGGATCAATCACAGAGAAGCTCAAAAAGAAGTCGCAAAAAAAACAATACAAGAAAATAATGGTAAGAGAATTCTTTATATCAGTGGTAAGGAAAATGGTTATGTAACCAATGAGCGTCTACAAGGCATGAGGGAACTTGCTGACGAAATGGGGTTAAATTTATATGTTAGAAATGGTGATTTTAGTGAATATAAAGCAAGGCAGATTACATTTAAATATGCCATGAATATAGATATTGTAGTATGCGCATCAGATTTAATGGCGATTGGGGCAATGAAGGCTTTGATTGAAATGGATATATTCAGACCGGTTTGTGGATTTGATGGCATAACACTCATGGGATATGTTGGGAAGCAGATGAATACTGTAAGACAGAAATTTTCCAACATTTCTAAGGAAGCGGTATGTGAATTGTCACGTTTATTAAATGGTGAGAGTGGCAGAAACCTTGTCCTTCCATATGATATTGTAAGATTAAAATATGAAGATATTATCAAGTAAGCAATTACTTGTATTACAAAACGATAGATTAAAAAGTATTCAGGAGGAAAAAAGATGGCACTACAGGCTACTTTACAAAGAAACGTAATTGAGGATCATTTGGAGGACGAACTTCAGTGCTTCGCAAAAGAATTATTTGAAAAAGATTTCAAAGATTGTACAGATAAGGAAGTGTATTATTGTTTACTTCATATTGTAAAAGGTTTAACAGATGCAACAACACCGATTGCAGGGCCTAAAAAGATCTATTATATTTCAGCGGAATTTCTGATTGGCAAATTGTTATCGAACAATCTGATTAATCTGGGAGTATATGATAAAGTACAAAAGATTCTCGAAAAGAATGGTAAAAATATTGCAAGTATTGAGGAGGTTGAACCGGAACCATCATTAGGTAATGGTGGATTAGGAAGACTTGCAGCATGTTTCCTTGATTCAATTGCTACTCTGGGATTACCGGGAGACGGTATTGGTCTAAATTATCATTTAGGTTTATTCAAACAGGAATTTAGAGATAAAATTCAGAAGGCTGAAAAGAATGAATGGATTGAGAAAGATTCATGGCTAAATAAAACAGATATTTCTTTTGATGTATTTTATGGACAAAAGAAAGTTACCTCACGCCTCTACGATATTGATGTGATCGGATATGATAACGGCATTAATAAATTGCATTTATTTGATATTGAATCCATTGATGAAAGTATTGTAAGAGAAGGAATTGACTTTGATAAGACAGACATCGATAAGAATCTTACCCTGTTCTTATATCCGGATGATTCTGACGA
>CAZQTM010000211.1:0-3873 GCA_964595855.1 uncultured Lachnospiraceae bacterium
GGGAAAGAGGAAAAGAAGAGATATTATTCTTCAATTTGGTAAACTAAAAATAAAAATTAATAAAAAAGCAAAATTGATATGGGTTATCATAGCTTCCATCATAGTAGTAATTATGACAGCATTTATTGTAAATCAGGTCAGAGATATGCTGAAAGAAAAGGAAGTAATGAGGCAGGTTGAGAATGAGCGAATAGAAAAGGAAAAAGAAGAAAAGGAAAAAAAAGAAAAGGGAATTGCGGATGCAAAAAAGAGGACAGAGAATATAGAAGGATTGCAGCAGGCATGGGAGTCTATGTGGCTTAATGAACTAGAACTAACAGCAGACAATACTTCTACATTTGTAACGATGGACGTTTGCAATCTATCAGAAGAGAGCCCAGATCAAATCATTGCTGAAGGAACTCTTCCGGGTATCCCCAAAAGTGACAGTGATGATATTTATCTTTTTAGTTTGAATACATATGAAACAGAAATTGCGCAGGATGCACAACCATTATCGACATTTAGAATTGAGAAAACAAAGTCATCATTCTCATTTCAGGCTCCTTTAAATTATAAACAGGCTGATTCTCAATTACTTAAGAAATTTGTAATTGCTGCAAAAAAGGATAGTAAATATGTTATTATCTCAAAAAGCAGATACATAACCAATCCTGAGTTAATTGCAAAGTATAATACTTTTACAAAGGTTTCTTCAAAAAAAGGTTTATTGGTTGACCCTGCAAAAATGAACACAGGGGAATTGGAAGATTTAGGTGTAAAGCAGGCAGCTTATAATATACCCATTGGTCGAATAATGGGACAGACTACAAGTGCAATATATCCTACTATTAATTACACATATAATGGGAAGACATATGCTTTTAACGGTCAGACAATTGCAGAATATGATCTTGTATTTGGTTCATTATCGGCTAAAGGAATTCAAATTACAGCTATTTTGTTAAATGATATGAATGGAGTTTATCCAGAGATTATTCACCCACAAGCAAGAAGTGGCTCTACTGCACCATATTACATGTTTAATGCATCAGATGCATCTGGTGTTAATTGCCTGGCAGCAGTAGGTTCTTTTTTAGCAGAAAGATATTCATCGGGCAGTCATGGTAAAGTATCCAATTGGGTAATTGCAAATGAAATAAATGCCAGAAAAGAATGGAACTACATGCAATATACAGATGTTAACGCATATACGAAGGAATATGCACAGGCATTCAGAGTATTTTATAATGCAATCAGAAGTGTTAATGCATCAGCACAGATTTATATGCCTCTTGATCAGACATGGAACCGAAATCTTTCTAATAGTGGTGACTATGATGCAAAGGATGTTCTGGATGCATTTAACTCCATTATTACGGAGAAGGGAAACATAGACTGGCATTTGTCACACCATCCATATCCGGTTCCACTGACAAACGCTGCATTTTGGAATACCGGTGCTTATTATAATAAATTAATTCAAAATAGTGTGGATACACCAATGATCTGCATGAAGAATATTAATGTCATAACAGATTATCTGCAACGTGAGGATTTACTGACAGACAGTGGTGAAACCCGCTCTGTCTTATTAAGTGAAGTAGGCTTTACCTCCTTATCAGGCGGGGAGGCAGTCCAAGCCGCCGCATTTGCATATGCATATTACATAACAGAAGCCAATAGCCATATTGATGGTCTGCTTTTAAACAGGGAGACGGATGCTGCAGAAGAGATTAGTCAGGGTCTTGCATTTGGTTTATGTAATACGAACGGAAGTCATAAGCAAATTTATCAGGTATTTAAAAAAATTGATACCTCAAATTCAAAAGATGCTACTGAATTTGCAAAAGGAATTCTTGGTATCAGTGACTGGTCTGAAGTAATTAAAAATTACTAGGAGAAAAGATGGATTTAAATTTATTATCAAAAGATACTGTAATGATCTTACTTATTATATTGTCCTTTCTGGTAGTCATATTGATTATTTACCTAATATCCCAAAAACTCCATGGTCGGTTTAAAAGATATGATCTGGATGAAATGGAAGGACATGATTTTGAATATTACTGTGCGGATTTATTAAGGAAAAGAGGTTTCATAGATGTATCTGTGACGAAAGGCAGTGGAGACTATGGAATTGATATTCTAGCTGAAAAAGACGGTGTTACATATGCAATACAATGTAAAGCATATGCATCACCGGTTGGAGTAAAAGCAATTCAGGAGGCGTTCGCAGGAAAAGAATATTATGACAGAATGGTAGGAGCAGTATTAACGAACCAGTATTTTACCAATCCGGCAGTAGAAGCAGCCAAAAAATTAAAAATTTTATTATGGGATCGTGGTTATCTCGACAGTATGCTGGAGGAAAAAATGAATATGTAATAATTTTACATATAGCTTAGTGGATGGTGGATTTAACAAGTTTACTGTTCAAGCTTTCAAAGTCAGAAGGTCCAGCCTGTAAGAAAAATTGGTGAAAACGATAATCACTATATGAACTGCCCCAATACTTTCTAGCATTATCTTTTAACTTCATAATCTCTAAATAACTCCAGTAATATTTTGGGTAAGTGGTTGGCTCTTCTACGATATTTTCATAAATGTCTTTTATCTGTGTTTCATCTGAGATTCCATATGAATTAAGAATTTCTTTTGCTCTGTCATATTTAATTCCATAATAATGAATAGCAATGTCAAGTAATGACAGTAAGGATAACTGAGCCCTTCTTTCATCAGCATAGATCGTAAAGAGGGTATCGTAAGATTTCTTATCGGTATTTTTACTTAAGAGCTTTGATGCGTAATCAAAGGAATATAGTTCGGTATATAATGCCCAGCCTTCAATATAACCACCATAGTTCATAATGTTACGTACTGGTGATGCATTTTTACTCTGCTGATACAGCTGATAATATACTGTTTGATACAGATGTCCCGGATAACCTTCATGTGCAAGTGTACTATATAAACTGATACCGTTACTTTCATTTTTTGTATTGATATAAATCACGTTACTGCTGATATCATCAATAGGCGGCGTTAGATAATAGGCTGGGGCCGTGTAATCTTCCAAAGAATTACTTACTTCCTTAACAGTGACAGCAGAATGAGAGTTTACTGCAATCGAAGATAAGGAGGGAAAGTCAGAGCTCATTTGTGTTGAAAGATCTTTTATGATAACATTTGGTTCTGAAATAGGAAAATAGCCGATATCATCCATGGTAAGATCGCAAGTATCCTTGAAAATTTCAATTTCGGTATTAAGTGAATGCAGATTATCATAGTAGTCTTTTGCAAGTTTATTATAGATGGTCTCTATATCAGTATAGGATCCCGTATTTTGTATAAAGAGCCAGGTATAATATTCTTTCCCATTTGGAAAATAACAGAGACCATTATTATTCTTTCCTTTACCACAGAGACTTTTTAGTGAAGCTGCTAACTCATGATAAGCAGGCAACACTTTGTCTTTTAATATCAGTTTATTTCTTTTTTTGTAAGATTCCCCCTCTATTTTTTCGATTATTCCATCTGTGACAGCCTTATCAATCCGTTCTTCAAAGGTAGTTAACAGAAAATGTGTTTTGTTATCAAGGTCATCCTGCGTAATTATCGAGTTACACTGCACAATAGTCTTATTTAGTGAAAAGTCTGGCATTAAATATCCACGTTTTGCCTTTTCAGATTCAAATTCATAGATACTCTTAAAATAATTGGGTGTGTCGGATAATAATTGCAGATAATCATCGATATCTCTTTTATTGCGAAATGCGTATTCTGCCATAAGAATTGGAAATTGACTTTGTATTCCACAGGAGGGAGAAAGTAGCTCGCCTGAATAGAAAAATTGATTACCACTAAGCTCTTGGTCTAATTTCTTCTTTAGCA
>CAZQTM010000212.1:0-3854 GCA_964595855.1 uncultured Lachnospiraceae bacterium
TAATCATGTTAAAGCAACTATTTTATATAATGGAGTATCCGGGTCAGGCATCATTTCAATAGATGAAAGTGGCGCTATAACTGAGTTTTATAGTGATGAGAGACAGGTTGAAATGGTAAATGGAGAAGAAACTAAAATCGGATGGAGATGTGAGTATGAAGATTATCAATTAAAAAATGGTATTGTTCAGCCCAATACAATTCGATGTATTAAGGTATATCCTGATAAGGAAGTTACATACTTTGATTCAGATGACTTTGTGATAGAGTATAAGAAGTAATAAATATAACTACCTCAGAAGAGACATTTAAAAATGTCAAATTAATTAGAGATAATAATACATTAAATTAAAAAACCCAGCGGTGAATATGAGGTTAAGTGCCTTACATTCACTGCTGGGTTTATTAGTATAGATGCCAATAGTATTGGGAATATATTAATCTGTTTATCTTATTTTTTATAACTTAAGCCATAACCCTTTTCTAACCAACAGTCAGTTGTACCAATCTGATCAATAGAACGATACCATGGGCTAGGTAATTTACCACTGAAATCTGATTTACCACACAAAACGTTTACTATTCCAGTACCTTCTGATCCCGGTAGATAACACATTACGACAGCATCCCAGTCATCAAAGTAATCATCAATAATAACTTGGCGTCCTGCGATAATACAAGTAACTGTGGGCTTATTCAGTTCTTTCGCCTCATCGATTGCTTTTTTATTTCCGTCAAGTCCCAGATTTCCACAAAGGTCCATGTCTTCTGTATCACCATTCCATTCTGCATATGCATTTTCTCCAACCACGAGTAGCACTGCATCTGCTGACTGCGCCTGAGATTTATCGGTTATTATTGTAATTCCGTACTCATCTGCCAATTTTTCAAAACCATCCAGAATTGTTGTAACTCCGTTAATATCTACAGTTGGACTACTATTCCAATCAACTGTCCAGCCCCCACATTGTGCCTGGGCATGATCAATAGCCGGTCCTGTCACATATATTTTTTTGCCGCTTGTAAACGGTAGTACATTTCCCTCATTTTTCAAAAGTACAAGACTTTTCTCAACAAGCTGTTTGGCAAGATCTCTATATTCGCTGCTTCCCGTTTCAGTTTGATTTGTTTTCATATTTTTACAGAAAGGATCTTCAAATACTTTAGCATCCAGTTTAACTTGAATAATACGAGTGACAGCATCGTTTACACGTTCTTCTGGTATCTTTCCATTTTTAACAGCGTCCACAATAATTTCTCTTGCTGTTTCATACTGGTCTACTTCCATTAGCATATCAATACCGTCATTTACTGCTGTAATTACCTGTTCATCATAACCTACCACTGATGTATTTTGAATCGAATTCCAATCACTTACGATAAAGCCTTTAAATCCCATTTCATTTTTGAGATTTTGTAGATATTTTGCATTTTCATGCATTTTTACACCATTAACGGATGAATGACTAACCATAATCGTTTGTACTCCGGCATCAATCTGCGCCTGATATACGCTAAGGAGTTTATTTATTTCCTCATCTGTAAGTTTTGCATCGCCTCGGTCAATAATTCGGTCATAGTCTGATTTTTCACCAGTTCCATATTCCACATTACCATCACCAAAGAAATGTTTTGCACAGGCTATTATATCACTGTCTATAAGACCTTTCGTATAGGAAGTACTTAATGAAGTTATGATATCTAAATCTGAACCATAGCTTTCATACGTTCTCCCCCACCTTGGATCTTTGGACTGTGCAACACATGGTGAGAAGTTCCATAACATATGACACATTTTGGCCTCATCACCTACTGCAAGTCCCATTTTATATGTAAGTTCGGTATCATTTGCAGCACCAATTCCAATATTATGAGGGAAAATGACAGCACCGTCACAATAATTAACACCATGTACATCATCATTGCCATAAAGATACGGTATGCCTGCCTCAGAAGAAATTGCTGCTTGTTGAAATCCATCAGTCAGTTCACGCCATGAAGCAGCATCAATTGTCGCATTTTTCGATAAAATGCTTCCATAACAGAATTCTTGCATCTGAGCTTCATCCAGCATATAAACAGCAGGCTGAACCATCTGAGCAGCTTTCTGATCAAGCGTAAGATTTGAAACAATCTCATCAGCAGTCATGGAAGAATACTTCTCATATTGATATCCATCTGCAATTGGTACTTCAGAAGTTTCAGATGTCTGAGGGATAGGCTCAGAAATGGTTTCCTTAGTACTACCACATGCCACAAGTGAAAATATCATTGATAATAATAGTAATTCTGCAATAATCTTTCTCATAAATTAGTCTCCCAGAATAAAATATTAAATTGTATCAATTGAGTATTAGAAATACACTGAAATGGTATTCAATATATTCTACAAAGATGCTGGTAAGATTTGGTTTTAACAATACATTACACTTTGGGTTGGTAAATTACAAGTTGTAATAATGTGTATTAGCCGGAATATGCTTGCTTTCCGATGATTATTCGGCTAAAATGTTATTATTATACAAATTAGCCGAAAGAAACAGATGGTAAATTCTCTGCTCGTCAGATGAGATGCATTTTACTTTGTAAAACCAGGAGGATTGTATGAATTATATATCAAGAAATTTGGAAATAGTAGTGAGTCAAGTAACAAAAGAATATCCGGTTGTTTTGGTAACAGGACCTAGACAGGTTGGAAAGACTACGATGCTCCAGAAGTTGATGGAAGGAACAGATAGAGGGTACGTTACTTTAGACGATTTGAACGAAAGAAGTATTGCAAAGACAGATCCTGAATTATTCCTTCAATTGCATAAACCTCCAATATTGATTGATGAGGTACAGTATGCACCGGAACTGTTTACTTATATAAAAATGCATGTCGATAAAAATCATGAACCAGGAACTTTTTGGTTAACTGGTTCACAAATTTTTAAATTGATGCAAGGTGTTCAAGAATCACTTGCAGGAAGAGTAGCTGTTCTTTCTATGACTTCGTTATCGCAGGCAGAGATGAGTGGCGGTGAGATAGAGCCATTTACAGTTGATTTAAAATCTTTATCAAAAAGAGAAAAGGGAAGAACCGTTGCAGATACCAGAGATATTTTTGAACGCATCTATAAAGGTTCTATGCCTGCTATCGTAAGTGGGGCAAATACAAATAGTCAAATATTCTATAGCAGTTATTTAAGCACATATATAGAGCGTGATGTAAAAGAGTTGTCTGACGCGATTGATTCTATGAAATTCTATCGTTTTATAACAGCTGTAGCGGCAAGATGTGGTCAAATGTTGAATGTAGCGGATATTGCAAGGGATGCGGATATTAATCAGAAACAGACAAAAGATTGGCTGTTGATTTTAGAAACACTGGGAATAATTTTCTATCTTCATCCTTATTCAAACAATTTGTTAAAGCGCCTCGTAAAAACACCGAAGTTATATTTCTATGACGCAGGGCTTGTTTGCTATCTGACTAAATGGAGTAATGCAGAAACTTTGGAAAGCGGCGCTATGAACGGAGCTATCCTGGAAAATTATGTTGTAGCAGAAATAATGAAGACATATTTAAATAGTGGAAAAGAACCATATATGTACTATTATCGTGATAAAGATGCAAAAGAAATTGACATTGTATTGGAACACGATGGGGTGCTTAATCCAATTGAGATTAAAAAGACTTCTAATCCGGGTACTGAACTTATTAAAGTGTTTGGTCTGTTGGATAAGTCATCTACACCGCGTTCAAAGGGTGCGGTTATTTGTATGAAGCCGAGACTTAGTGCAATTGATAGGGATAATTATATTGTGCCGATTTGGATGATTTAGTAGAAAGGAATTTACCCCAAAGGTAAA
>CAZQTM010000213.1:0-3853 GCA_964595855.1 uncultured Lachnospiraceae bacterium
CATCCACAGAATAAAGATGCCACTTTCATAATTACCTCTTTCCGGAAAATCCTTCATCTAATAGTTTTGCTTCTATATTAACAATGCGTTGACATTGTTTTTCAGATGGAATTCTTCCCATATTCATTTTTGTTGCAGCTGATAAGAAACTAGTTTCAATTTCATTTAGTAATTTCCTATCTTTACCCCACAATAATGCATTTTCCCAATACTCTTGTCCCCTAGAAACGACTTCGGCTTGAACTTGTATTCCATTTACAACAACATGCTCTCTACGTCCGGAAGATTTTTCCTTCTTAATTTCATCTTTATCCAACAGAAAATCCTTTATCCTATCATCTAACACATAGTCTTTAACTTTTAACGCAATCCAACATTGCTCTTTCTTACACCACTCCGTTACATTAGTTATTGGCCTATTCTCATCAGTGATATGTAGAAAAACAAATTCCGCCATTTTTACAAGTTCATCATATATGGGCTCCGGAACTGATTGTTTATCCCATATATACCTCATGTTAAGTTCGTGATCTGGATATGTTTTTCTAACCAAAAAATGAAAGAATGATAACGTATATACTACAATATTGGCCTTGTATCCCTTTTCATACCAATTTTGTTTTGGAACAAGTTTATCTATGCACTTAAATAAAATAGCCACAACGACTGTATTACGATAAAATTGTTCATTAAATTGAACATCATCCTTATCCCATTCATCTACAATAAAGTTCGCAAATTTGGTAAAGTTTTTTTGTGCACCCAAACTTACAAAATAAGGATACTGTCTCCATGTATTTTGATATTTAGCAATATCCGTTTTGGTTATTTTTTGTTCTTTTGGATTCATCATCTGGTATTTTTTCTTCTCAGATTGTGTCATTTTTCCTTGTTCTTGCTCATATTGTCCTCTTGATCTCTCAAAGAACCAATGTGTTTCATATTGCAATCCGTTCACTGCAGGAGCATAAATTCTTCTGGAAATTTGCTGCATCCTAATATTGAATTCATGATTTGAAAAGAAATCAGCATCTGATACTTTGTTTTGACTATTAGAACCACGTGATATCTTCGGAATTAGAATTTGTGCTTGCTCATGATCTGGAATAACTGTAAGTTTCATTTGCACAAATATACCAGATAAGTCTGCTTTATCCTTAAATCTTGTATTTGATAAAGATGCTGTCGTTTGCCCACCATTAACTATCTGCAGATTATTTATGGATGTAACATAACTACCACCTTGCTCAATTTTGGTTTCAACGCTAGTTGCTGTTGCTGAAATACCATTATTGTATGAAAAAAACATCTTTTTGCTTTCCCCATCAGCTTCTAGAATAGTTTTCCTTATATTTTTATTTACATTTCCTTTTGCAGATAGAAAAGAACGAACATTTCCCTCAAGCAAAGCACTACCATATGTATCATATAAATCTGCTAGAACTTGACCTGGGATAACGCACAGCAAACATTTCACATCATCAGTAGAAGCATCACTAGCTTCCAGACATGGTAACCCACTCTCTGTAATATTAAGAAAATCTATTTCAACAGGCTCATGTCCATCTCCTGTAGTGATAACTCTATATAGACGTTGCATATCCCAAATATTATATTCTATGGGTACTCCATTAATATTTCCTTGAGACAAATTTGAAATTTTCCCACTCATGGATTTATCCGTAACAACAAAAAATCTGTATTTTCGAATGGTATTTTCCAGATTAACTATTCTATCAACCAAGTCATATGCTGGCGTACTAATTTCCATTTCATGTCGAAAATTTCCATTCAAACTCCCATCCAAAAAAGTATATGTTTTTTCAAATAAAGTCTTTGCATCTGTCATTGTTAGCGTTATTGAATCACCGTCACCATCAAAATCTGCAATAAATATAGACATCGAGCAATCATAATCATCAAATGAATATGCGTCGACACGATATGTTTTTCTACCATATTTTCCGACATCAAAACATTCTTCAAAATCTGAAATAACATTCAAATCTTGAAGATCATCTAGTACCGTTCTTACAAACGAAGCTACTGTGCCAACCGAATCAGCAGCTGCTAACATTTTTACATTCTCTAAATAGTCTTTTCTAAATTCCACTAATTCCATAAATTATCTTCTCCGACCTTCCAAGATTCAATTCCAACAATCGATAGGTCATACTTAACGCCAACGATTTCTGTTGGGACAGTCTCAGTAACCAATCTCGGAAATGTATCATTTATATAATAATAATCTGTATTTCCTACTGTGAAATAAATCTCCTCATACGCGCTCTTATCAAGATATCCAACAGAAACTAACTTCTCTTCGAAAATTCTATTAGCTTCCGGTGCATCATTTAGAACATCGCGAAACTCTGCTACTAACCCTGCAACAGAAAATGCATGTATATCTGTTTTGGATGAGTCATCAATATAAGTAATTACTAGGTGTCCATTTAAATTGGTTTCCAATTGATTTAATGAAGAAATCGTTACTCTATCCTTCCCTGTTGCAATGGCTTTTATTTCATACCATTGATCATCTAAAACAAAATCTCGGTCTGCTCCATTAGGTCCCATCCAAGCATTCATCACATTATCCTTTGATATGCTTTTTCCAATTAAGTATTTAGCAAAAATCAATTCTCCTACTAATCCTTTCAACACACTCTTGGGTAGCGTATCTTGCATTCTAGAAAATAACTTTTGCCACGCCAAAAAACGTGCTGTAACCCGGCTAATGCCTTCCTGTTCGGATTTTGATATGTATGAATTTTCTACTAAATCCACACATAACCGCGCAAAAATGTCTTGGTTTGATTTCTCTACTGATGATATCTGGGTTGCCCATTTTCCATCTTTCCTTTTATTCTTTTCTACTTCAAGCGCTTTACAAGATTTCATTTGTGCAGGTTCAGTAAAAGTAATCAATGCTAGCTGGTCATACCCACTTTCGTTAATACCAATAAAAAAGTCTAACGGATGTTGCGGATCAAGCCTTTGCATATAACCTTTTTGTTTTCTTAATTCATCCCACTTACTAATAAATTCATTAGTCTTCATCTTCCTCGTCCTCCTCGAAGTTCCGCATATTCTGCTCACTTACTCTATTAAGAACGTATTTTACTTTCTGACTTTCTTTAGATGAGCCCTCATATTCTCCTGGGAATCCAAGTCCCAATCCAATAACAGGTGTATCTCCTAGTAATTCAATTGACGTTTTATCAGAGTTAACTTTTCGTCCACTTCCATCTGCTTGCTTAGGAAATTGATTCTTATCTATCTTAATTATGTAAATAAGTAATACTGGTTCTCTTTTAATTCTTAAGTATGGTTTATCAGGTATAGTCTTTGCATCGGGCTTCTCTTCATGAAATTTTTGTTCTATTTCATCTCGCTCCTTTTCATTCAAACCATATTTTGTAGCTCCTGGGACTCCAACTCTAGCCCGCTGTCCTGAAATCAATAAACAATTATCATCTGTGAGCATTACTCGACTTGAATAACATATTTTTTCGTTTACTGCACTATTTTGAATATATTGCTTTTCAATCTTTTCTCCACTACCACCTATTACCGTGACTGTCCATTTAGGATACTCTATAGATGTATTAATATGCATTGAAAGATCAGTCGAGTTAAATGGAATATGCCTCGGATGTGAAACAAATGCTGATACATAATTTGCTATCATCTCTTTATCCACGCCCGAATATACCAATCGATTATTTTCTGTATTAAGATCCGGATCATAGTACTGTGGATCGGCTTCAAGTTCTTTTAACAGATTGTTAGTAAGCTCAAGATTAACGTGTATACATTTTTGCATACTTGCTACAAGTTTAGGAGTTTCAAC
>CAZQTM010000214.1:0-3849 GCA_964595855.1 uncultured Lachnospiraceae bacterium
AGAACGGGATTACAGAAAACGGTAGCCGAGGATATAACTCAGGAAATTTTTATCAGTGTTTATAAAAGCTTTTCAAGTTATAAGGGAATTTGTTCTGAACGCACATGGATTTATAAAATTACGAAGAATAAACTGAATGATTTTTATAGAAAGCAATATAGGAATCAATTTACAGAAGTAGAGATGAGTGATTCTCTTACAGAAATATTAGTAGCTCCCAATCAAGATATTCAGGCTGGGTTTATACAATCATATGAAAGTAACAGAGTAAAAGAATGTCTTCAGTCTTTACCGCAACCTTATGGCATCGTCCTGACGCTAAAGTACATAGATGAAAAGAGTGTAAAGGAAATAGCAGCAATGCTATTTCGAACACCAAAAGCAATAGAGAGTATTTTACAAAGAGCAAAGAGTGCTTTTATCAAAGCGTATAAGAGTAAGGAGTGATTAGATTGAGAGAAAATGATGAAGCAATTAAAAAAGCATTAGAAACATTACAGGCAGATACCCATCCCAGTATTGAACAAAAAGAATTGATGCTAGAAAATATATTAGTAGAATGCAGAAAAGAAGAATTGAATGCATTCATCTTGTTGAAACAATGGATCACGATTTACCCGTGGCGTTTTGCATTTGCAACTTCAGCTGTTCAGGCTATTGTTTTTACTATTATTTATGGAACAAAGTATACGAATTTATTTTTAGGTTTTTATGGAGGGTAAATAGATGAGATATTTTTTAGAAACGCTTAACTTTCCGGCTAAGGCTTTTAATAGGCATAATAGAGTTATTTCGTGGAGTATTGTTGTTATCACTATTTTAGTCAATGCTGTTTTTGCCCCGGTACTACAACATTATTTTGGTGTCGGTCATTCAGATATTGAAGTGTTAAAGATTGTAAGAATATCTATTCTAGGTGTTACTTCTTATCTTGCCATAAGTTCCTCTTTTTACATCATATGCAAGTGTTTTGGAAGTAAACGTTCAATAATGGACCACATAGATGCTTGGGGAATATCATTTTTACCGACATTAATATGTGCTATTGTAGTTGCAATAACGGAAGTTTTCTTTTTTTTATTTTGGAATAATTCTATCTTGGGAATGATAGTGAATATAATATTTTTCGCGATTTTAATTTGGAAAACAATTCTTTATTTCATTTACCTGAAAAGTTTTGCAGGATTAAAAGGATGGAAATTCTGGGGTGCACTTTTTATTTGTAGTATTTTTATTATACTATTTGCTTTATTAGGTGCACGTTTGGGGTTAATAACTCCGGTAATATGATGACATCTTTCATGGCACGTCGTCCATTGCAATAATATCCTTAAAAATGTCGAGAATAACTCAGAAGATTTGATATACTAAAAATACTTCATGAAGGAAAATTATGGTGCGAATGAACTATTTTTTAACAATATGGTCAGTTATTGTTTTTGTTGAAAACAGAATACAAGAAAAAATAGATTATTCTGAACTGGAAATAGCAACAGGATTTTCATTGGCGCATATTCGGGATGTATTTGTAAAAGAAACTGGAATATCTCTTTCAAGATATATACTTAACAGAAAGATTGCCAATGCATCCTTCGAGATTTTATACAGTCGCCAGAATATATTTGATATTGCATTAAAATATGGTTTTTCTAATCACGATACGTTTACAAGGGCATTTAAACGTGTTACAGGGCTTACTCCAATTGAATTTAGGAAGAAACGCCCTGCCATAGGAAGGATAAAACTTTGTGCAGGTGTATATGGGATTGGATTATTAAATATCAAGAAAGATATTGAAGTATAGTGTATAAGAAAGGGGATGAAATATGGATAAGCAGACTAAATATATAAGTGAAAGCAGTGTAGTATTATACGGCATTCCAAAAGTTGAATATGGCATTAATGGATGTACCCCTTACCCCATGTGTGTAAGAAGTTGTGCTAATTATCTTGGTCAAGACATTGACAATAACTTCGCAATGGTATCTACAGGTGCAGCATTTCGATTAACATGGGATACTACGTCTTGGAATGGAGGAAATGTTGATGTGATTCATACCTTCGACAATCCAGATGATGTTTATCGATTTGGCGTTAAAGCGTTAGGGCGTGAATGTAATATGATAACCAGAATAACAAATGCCTATGATGTGAAGTTGGATGGCAATATTAAGTCTGATAATAAAAACGATTTTATTCAGTTCATTAAGGCACAAATTGACAGAGGTTATCCATGTATTGCACTTGGAATCATTGGTCCACCGGAAGCATGTATTGTCACTGGGTACAGAGAGAATGGAAATGTCTTACTAGGATGGAATTTCTTTCAGGATGGTACTGAATTTGCACCACAGGTAACCCTTGATGATTCAGGATATTTTATAACCAGTAAATGGTGGGAAAATGGAGAAACAATAGCAGTTATTTCTTTGAGTGAAATAAAGTATCAGCCAATTAATACAAAAAGCATAATTGAAAATGCTATTAAAGTAATGTCAGGACGGCTAGTTCACAAGGGAAATAAAGCATTTGCAAAAGGTATTATGGCATATGATGCTTGGATAGAAGCTATTATGGATGAAAAAGAATTTTCAATTAATGCAATTTTACCCATTTTGGCTGAACGTTTGATGTGCCATGGCGATGCCATGGATTGTCTGGCTGATGGTCGACATAATGCAGCAGTCTTTATGGATAAAATAGCTGATGAGCAGCCAAAATATAGAGATATTTGTAAAAATGTGCAACAGCAATTTACAGAAATAACTTCAATGATATGGAACATGGCAGAGATTCTTGGTGGATACGAAAGAAATGAACAGCAAATTCGTGATTTTGCAAAACCGGAGGTGAGAAGGCAAATAGCAGGTCTCATAAACGAATGTAAAAAAGCGGATATCAAGGCATTAGAGGAACTGAAAATACTCAGCAGATTAATGTAATAGCATGTTTGGGGCTAATAACTCCGGTAATTTCTTTGCAATTTACATAAATAGTAGAACAGTTGTGAAAAAGAGGAATGATGATGAAGAACAATACGAATATGGAAAACATAAAGATAAATACAGTACAGGTAAATGATTATGTTACGAAATCTAATCTGCCGGCAAGTGATTTTGTGATAAATCCATATATAGGCTGTCCAAATGGTTGTAAGTACTGTTACGCAAGCTTTATGAAACGCTTTACAGGTCATACTGAACCCTGGGGTTCTTTTATTGATGTTAAATACTGCGACAAGCCGATTAGTGCAAAGAGATTAACAGGAAAATCAGTATTTCTTTCTTCTGTAACAGATTGTTATAATAAATATGAAGAAGAGTACTGTATTACAAGAAAAATATTAGAGCAACTGGTAACCATCGATTGTGAACTTGGAATTTCTACAAAAACAAAACTAATTTTGCGAGACATTGACTTATTAAAGAAATGTAAGCATTTGAAGGTATCTTTGTCAATTAATACTTTGGATGAGAACTTTAAAAATGACATGGATTATGGAAGTAGTATAAAAGACAGACTGGATACCCTAAAAGAGTTGCATTCTAATGGAATATATACCGTATTATTTATTTCCCCAATGTTTCCTGAAATTACAGATTATAAAGCAATCATTGAAAAATCAAATGAATACATAGATGAGTTCTGGTTTGAAAATCTGAATTTACGAGGCAGCTATAAGAAAACGATATTAGATTATATCAATGATACATATCCGAATTTGAACGAACTATATAATGACATATTTGTAAAAGGTAATAAGGATTACTGGGTATATCTATCAATGCAGATTGAAAATTATTGCAAAGAACATAACGTAAAGCATATTAACTATTTCTACCATGAGGA
>CAZQTM010000215.1:0-3831 GCA_964595855.1 uncultured Lachnospiraceae bacterium
CCCTTCACCAGCAGAAGTATATTTACATAGAAATTTCCCTAAAATACATAAAAATCACATTATTTATCACAAAGGAGACAATTATTATGCCAGAATTAGAGTCAATGATAGAAAACAAACTAATTGAGCAACTCGTATATGGGGATTCACAGTGGAATTATCGTGATGATCTCAAGACAGAAGAAGATTTATGGAAGAATTTTCGGTATATCCTTGAGCAGAATAATAAGGATAGATTAAATGGAGAACAACTCTCTGATTCTGAGTTTGAACAGGTAAAGAACCAATTACAGTTTTCATCATTTTATAAAGCAGGAGAGTGGCTTGTTGGGGAAAATGGGAAAGTACAGGTACATGTTCAACGAGATACAGAAAAATTGCATCTTGTAGTAATGAATCATGAACATATTGCAGGTGGAAGCAGTGTATATGAGGTAATCAATCAGTATAGCGTACTAGCAGCAGATGACGATAAAAGCACCATTTCAAGAGATAGAAGATTTGATGTTACGCTTATGATTAATGGTTTGCCAATGATCCATATAGAATTAAAGAATAAGCAACATTCCTATATGGATGGATTCTGGCAGATTAAGAAATATATTGGAGAAGGAAAATTCACAGGAATCTTCTCGGCTGTTCAGATGTTTGTAATTAGTAACGGTGTGAATACGAAATATTTTTCGGCAGCCAGTGATACAGAGTTAAACCCAAAGTTTATTAGTGGATGGTTAGATACAGATAATAATCCTGTACCAGATTATCTTGATTTTGCAAAATATGTACTTCGTATACCAGAAGCTCATGAGATGATTGCAAGATATACAGTATTAGATGAGGATGCAAAGCGACTGATTTTGCTTCGACCTTATCAGATTCATGCAATCGAAGCAATCAGGGAAGCTTCTAAAACTGGAAAATCAGGATTCGTATGGCATACAACAGGTTCAGGAAAAACATTAACTTCTTATAAAGCAACAAGAAATCTGTTAATGGATATTCCTGCAATTGATAAGGCTATTTTCCTGATTGATCGAAAGGACCTTGATACGCAGACTACTATGGCTTTTCAAGCTTATGCCAATAATGATTTAATTGATGTAAATGAAACGGATAATGTAAATGATTTAAAGAAAAAACTTAAATCTGATGACCGACAGGTTATTGTAACAACCATACAGAAGTTGTATATGCTTGTCACAAAGCGATTAAAGGAAGGTACTACAGAGTATAATAAAATTAAGAATTTAAAAATTGCATATGTGGTAGATGAATGTCATAGAGCAGTTACGCCAAGTACGAAAAGAGAAATAGAACGATTCTTTGGCAATTCTTTATGGTTTGGCTTTACTGGTACACCGAGATTTAAAGAAAATCCATATCCACAGCTGGGGGATTTGCCACGAACAACAGAAAGCTTATATGGAGAGCGATTACATAAATATACCATACAGAACGCAATTCATGATAATGCAGTTCTTGGTTTCCAGGTTGAACATATTGGTCCGAAGAACATAGAAGATGAGACAGACGCAAGTGCATATGATAATGAAACGCATATGTTAAAGGTATTAGATGTAATCTTAAATAAATCTTACAATAAGTTGGGATTTCAAAATGGTAAAGGCCAGACTTATGAAGGCTTATTAACTACAAGCTCTATTCAGTTAGCACAGAAGTATTATGACTTACTAACCAGAGTAAAGAATGGGGAAACATCACTTGTCATTGATGAAAAAATAAAACAAGTGCTTCCGGATTTCCCTAAATTTGCAATTACATATTCTGTAACGGAAAATGAAGAAGGCTCTCATGTGAATCAGCAGAAGATGCAGGAATCTCTTGACGATTACAATAAAATGTTTAATACAAAATATGAGATTTCTCAGATTCAGGGATATAACGGGAATCTAAATAAGAGATTAGCTAGAAAAGATACAAAGTTTAAGAGCAGAAATGAACAGCTAGATCTAGTAATTGTCGTAGATCGTCTGTTGACTGGCTTTGATGCTCCATGTATGTCTACTATATTTATAGACAGACAGCCAATGGGTCCACATGATCTGATTCAAGCATTTTCTAGAACGAATCGTATATTTGATAAGAACAAAACATATGGACAGATTGTAACCTTTCAAGCACCAGTATTGTTTAAGGAAAGTGTGGATAATGCAGTAAAATTGTATTCAGCAGGTGGAACAAAAGATGCTCTTTTAGCAGATTGGGATGAAATAGAAAAAGCATTTCGAAAATCGCTAGCAGCACTACGAGTGTCAGCAGAAACTCCTGACGATGTTTCAAATATGTCCGACAAAGAAAAAGAAGTATTTGCAAAAATGTTCCAGAACTTTGATACATTATTTGCACAGCTGAAATCATTTACAAATTATGATGATAGTATGTTGGATGATTATGGAGTTACAGAAAAAGAGTATGACGATTATGCTGGTCATTATCTAAATGTTGTAGAAGAATTGAAAGCAAAAAAACCGGAAAAAGAAAAGGATATTCCGGAAACAGAAGTTGATCCAGATTATGAACTGATGGCATACAGCAATACGAAGATTGATTATGAATACATCATCAATCTAATTCAGAATATTGTTACTCCAGCTGATGATTCTGAGCCTGTTTCACCAGAGGAAAGACAAAAGAAGTTAGATGAAGTAAAGCAGTATGTGGAAGATCTGCGTAAAGAGAATCCAAAAGTTGCTGATATTATGTCAAACCTTATCTCTGAAATCGAATTAGACGAGAATAAATATAAGGGACAGTCTATCTTAAATATTGTTGAAAATATGAAACATGACTGCATCGATAAAGTGATCACTGATTTCTGTATTTATTGGTATGCTTCTAAAGATGACGTAATGTATGCGGCAACCCATTATCGTAATGGAGATATTCCAAACGAAAGTGCAATTAAAGCTACCATTGACTATACAAGCTATAAAGAGGCACAGGAACATGCATTGCCTAAATTTAAATATTATGCACAACTTATGTCAGAATTAAGAAAAACTTTAGATGAGGAGATAAAACCTCTTATAAATCATTAAATAATTAGTAGATAGTCTCTGTTTAATGAAACTTGTCAGCGTAAGTGATTTCATGAAATGGAGGCTATTTATGTTAAATGATACAAGTAAGACATCATTTTTTTGTGACTACTATGAACAATGGGTCGAAGTTTATAAGAAAGGTGCAATTCGAGAAGCTACCATGTCGAAATACCTAATGACGCAAAAATGGTTAAAGAAGCTGGCACCGAATTTATTAATTTCAGAGCTGACAAGAACAGCATATCAGCAACTTTTAAATGACTATGCAAAGGATCATGAAAGACAGACAACATTGGACTTTCACCATCAATTGAAAGGCGCAATTCTAGATGCTGTGGATGAAGGTCTGATTGAAAGAGACCCAACAAGAAAGGCAATTATCAAGGGAAAGACACCAAGAGCAAAAAAGATTAAGTATTTGAACCAGTTTGAATTACATACGCTGATTGCAAACCTTGATATAAAGGAAACTCCTAACTGGGATTGGTTTATATTGTTAGTGGCAAAGACGGGAATGCGTTTTTCCGAGGCCCTTGCAATCACACCGAGTGATTTTGATTTTGCAAGACAAACACTGTCTATTAGCAAAACATGGGATTATAAAGGTGATGGAGGGTTCTTGCCAACAAAGAATAAATCATCTGTAAGAAAGATTCAAATTGACTGGCAGATTGTTGTAAAGTTTTCTGAACTAGTAAAGGGAATGCCAGAGGATAAGCCTATATTTGTGGGTGAAACAAAAATTTACAATTCCACAGTAAACGATGCA
>CAZQTM010000216.1:0-3801 GCA_964595855.1 uncultured Lachnospiraceae bacterium
TTATCTTCCTTGGATCAAATTTTACAATCTGTCTTGCACTAATGATATCCAAAATCATGGAGCTGCTAAAATATTTAATTCTATTCTGAAACACCTCTTCAAAATAACTACTTTTCTCAAATTCATCAGTATCTATATCACCATTGCACATACCTTTGTATAAATCAGTGGCACTCAAACGTTCCTGCTTATACTCAAATAGTACGGGATTATCTTCTAAATGTTGTAGCCCAAGCAAATGTGGCAAATCCTGTGGTTGGAATTCAAATTTGATTACATCTCCATCATCTAAAGGAATTGTAATTTTAGTTTTTATTAAATTCTCATAATCGTCAATAATATCTTTGATTATTCCCAAACTACGCCTCCCAAAGTTTTTATGGTAATGAAAATGTCCCCTAGGCTAAGCCCAGAGGACATTTTCAGGACATTTTTTCTTTTTCCTCATTGAGGAGTAAGATACTGTCGGCTCAACATCCAAACCAACTTGAAGACCTCCACTTGCATTTGGTATCACTCACACAAGCTTCACCAGCCAAAAATGTAACTCTTCCGTAGAAAAGAAACATTAATAATATATGCACTTAGTACATTAATTATCCTTCTTACAACTTTATTATAGCACATAAAAAAACTTTTTCAATGGTAAATTTGATTTTCAACCAAAGCATAAATACCCATTTTTATGCAGGTTATCCTTCTGTTACACAAAGTGTAACAGAAGGATAACCTGCAGTCAATACAAAATCACCTAATTATATTCAAAGCCAAAATCGAATTTCTACAAACGTTCCAGCAGTTCTAATGCCTTTACCGATTCTTGCTCAATCTTGCAGTTATGCTTCAACATAAAATCAAGTACATCTCTATATTTTAGCAACTTTTCCGATTTCATAAGCTTTTTATCGCTAGCTGTTAACTCCTTATAAAGACCATAATTATAAAACTTTTCTAATGTATCAAGATCCATTTCCAGAGGTTTAAACGGTATTCCAGTTTTGCTCTTTAAATTTTCTAATATTAGAAATCCATACGCGTCAAGATCTCCTTTATGATAGTATTCCTTATCTTTATTATGCAAAAATAATAATTTCAAAAACTGCTGTTTTGATAAGTTGTGAAATCCCCCAAGATAAATAAACATGCTATTCGTATCATCAGAGTCATGATATGTCGTTAAGTTTTCAACAGTTACAATCTTTTCTGCTTCAACTTTCACTCCGACCAAACTACTAAGTGCTGAATTCGGAATCGCTAGGCCACCATTCATATCATTCAAATAAATACAGGAATTTTCATACTTTATTATAGCATTTCCCTTAATTAAAACATATGTTGGATTATCAAAAAGATTGTATACTTCTAGAATTCTTTCTTTTTCAATAACCGCATCTGTATAATCAAACAAAACACTTTCAATAATGGGGCGAAAAATATTTTGAAAATCCTTTGAATCTCTATAAACTGCTGTAGAAAAATTACGAATATATGTTTCCTGATTTAATGTTACAATCACGGCTAAAGCACGCAAAATCGAGTCCAGCTTTTTATCGTCATATTTAATATCGTAAGGAAGCTTTTTATATTCTTCCAATTGCTTATTAAAATCTCGAAGTATGTTCTGAACAATTCCATTTTCATTACTTTCATATTTTTTTATTACTAAACTCATTCTTGCACAAAGATCTGGGACGCTTATTCTGTTATCTAAATCATAAGCTTCTTTTATCATACCCAGATTCAGTTTTACCTTTGTATACTTTCCCGATGTGTCCTTAATTACACCAACAATCTTCTGCCGTTCCAACTTTTCTATAGCAACATTAATTTCTCTATATGCATCATGATTATATCGATCTACATATTCCTTATACTCTTTAGCTGGCTCTATTTGAATTGCTCGTATATCATCTGAATTTTTTAAAAAAACTTCTCGTTTTTCATAAATATCCAACAATCTATTCAAAATAAGCTCGTAATAGTTTTTCATACAATCATACTCCTTCAAATGCTGCAATTGCATTTCTTGAACCTTGTTTTACAATAGAATATGTTAAATCACAGTAAGGAAATATTGATGTACATTTTTCTGGAGTAGCAATTAGAACTAGCTGTAAATTTAAGTCACGGAACATTTTCATCATCGGTTCTATACGATCGCTTGTCATATTATTAAATGCTTCATCCAGTAAAACTAATCTAATACAATTATCACTTTGCTGATAAATTTGAAGAAGAGAGGCACATATTGATACATAAAATGGTGCCTGGTTCTCCCCTCCGCTTCCATCTCCGCTTACTTTAGATAGAGGAACTTCCAGTCCTGTTACTGCATTCTTAACAATAATATCATAATCAAGATATGTACGATAATCTACATAGGCAGATATATTCTTTGAACCATTTTTTTGTCCCGTTAATATCTCTTGTGCATGATTCTCTACATCAACCATAATTCTTTGCATAAACTCTTCAATCTGACTTTCGAACACTTTTGATTGATTTGTTGCAATAAATGCCATGATTTCATTTTCTTCATCTATCTGCTGATTATCCTTGTCCATAATAATATTATAAAAAATACTTAATTCTTTATCCTTATTTCCATCAATGGAAAATCTGTAACTTTCTTCTCCGTATGATAAATGTTCCATAACTTTATTAAGTTGACGGAACTGCTGCTTCGCCCTAAGAATGTCATCTTTCATTCGAAAAAGAATTTCTTTTCTAAATCTTTCTTTGCATCTGATTTGGGCTCTATTTAAAGCATCCTTGTGTTGCTCCAGTGATATGTTTACCAATGAAGCATAAGCTTGTCTGTATCTTTCTGCACCTGCTAATCCTTCTGGGTAATCGCAGGTATATGTTCCCATATATGTTCTTTGAAGTGGCAGCAATTCTAGATTTAAATATTTCTCAAGCGCTTTTAGATCCTGACTTATTCTATTGGCGAAATTGTACACAATTGCCGATGCTCTCTTATTCCTTCTCTCATCATTATATTTTGTTACTACAGTTTCTATGAATAATGCATGCGATTCAATGATTACGTTATATTCTTCCTGTGCTTCTTCCATATTCTGCAGTAAACTTGCAATGACAAGTTCAGAATTTCTTATTATATCTTCTGCTATTTTTTTATCACTTTTTGTATCTGTAATTAAATTTTTCAATTCAGTATATCTTTTTTCACATTCCTCAACACGATTATACATAGATCTAAGAATTGGATTCTTCTTAAATGCTTCTATCTGTTGTTTTATTTCAGATATTGATTCATATAGCTGATCTGCCTCTTCTTTAGCTCCGCAGAAAGCTTCTAAATCTATAAAAGCATTTCCAGAAATAAATACTCTATACATACCATCCAAATCAGAATAACTTTTCTTTCGAGTCTCTATCTCTTGTTGTTCTTGCCTTCTATTTTTTAGTAAAATCCTTGCATTTTCCAATTGTTGCTGTAACGCCTCTATTCCAATAAAACGGTCTTGTTCTTTCATCCTTTGTAAGCAATAACTTTGATATCTCAAACGATCTTTTGTTACACTTTTATTATGAAGTTCCAAATCCTCCTTAGTTTCACAACAAACAACCCCACCCATTAAATAATCTGCATATGCCCTAGCGTATGGATTTTTCGATTCGACAGTGAATGACAACATTTTTTCATTTGACTCATTAGAATTGTTGCGTTTCATTAATCGCATAGTATCAACCAGTCCAATTCCTCTTACCTTATCTTGCAATAAGACAAATACAGCTTTCGCTATCAAATAGTCATCTGGAGCGACAATAATATTA
>CAZQTM010000217.1:0-3786 GCA_964595855.1 uncultured Lachnospiraceae bacterium
AATTATAGTGATTTGTAGTGTAAGTATATCACCATATATTTTATTTCACAAGAATATAACGAATTGATATTTTACAAATTTTGTATTAAAATAAAAATAATTGTTTTAGAGGTTGCTAAAAATAAGAAAGAAGGCGCAAGTATGGAAAAGAAAAATATTGATTGGGCAGACCTTGGTTTTGGATATGTAAAGACAGATAAGAGATACGTATCCAATTTTAAAGATGGTAAGTGGGATGATGGTTGTATCACAGAGGATGATATGATTACAATGAGCGAATGTGCCGGTGTATTACAGTATGCTCAGACTGTATTTGAAGGTATGAAAGCATATACAACAGAAGATGGTCATATCGTTGTATTTCGCCCTGATTTGAATGCTGAGAGAATGGAAAAATCAGCAGCAAGACTGGAGATGCCAACATTTCCCAAGGAGAGATTTCTTGATGCAATTGAAAAGGTAGTTATAGCAAATGAGGATTATGTTCCGCCATATGGATCAGGTGCAACATTATACCTTCGTCCTTATATGTTTGGAATAAATCCTGTAATTGGAGTAAAACCAGCAGATGAATATCAGTTCAGGGTATTTGGAACACCAGTTGGACCATATTTTAAGGGTGGTGTAAAACCTTTAACAATTAAAGTAAGTGACTTTGATAGGGCAGCACCATGCGGAACCGGTAATATTAAGGCTGGTTTAAATTATGCAATGAGTTTACACGCTATTGTGACAGCACATAAAGAAGGTTATGATGAAAACTTGTATCTGGATCCAAAAACCAGAACGAAAGTAGAGGAGACAGGCGGTGCAAATTTCTTATTTGTAACTAAGGATAACAAAGTTGTAACACCAAAATCTGATAGTATCCTGCCATCTATTACAAGACGTTCTTTAATTTATGTGGCAAAAGAGTATCTTGGTCTTGAAGCTGAGGAAAGAGAGATTTGTATTGATGAATTAAAGGATATGGCAGAATGCGGACTTTGCGGTACAGCAGCAGTTATTTCTCCAGTAGGTAAGATCGTTGACCATGGTAAAGAAATATGCTTGCCTAGTGGAATGGTTAAGATGGGTCCTACCATACAGAAATTGTACGATACCTTAACAGGTATTCAGATGGGCAGAATAGAGGCTCCAAAGGGTTGGATAAAGGTTATTAAATAATTTTAATTATAAATCCCTGAATTTTTCAGGGATTTATTTGTGTTATACTAACATATATACTAATGACAAGTGTAAAAGGAATAGTGCATGGAAAAGAATAAACCATTTGATTTTAAAAGGGTACCAAAGAGACCAACATTCTTATTAACAGTGGCCAAAAGGATGATTTCATGGCCAGACTTAAAAAAAAGAGGCTTCACATATGAAAAGGTAAATATGGAAAATCTGAAACCACCTTATTTATTGCTATCGACCCATGGCTCAATGGTTGATTTTAATATTATGCTCAGACTTACTGATCCTTTTAAGGTTAATAACGTTATGACATTAGAAGGTTTTCATGATTATACAGAGTTTATTATGCGTAATCTTGGGGTGCTGGGTAAAAGAAAGTTTATAAAGGATCTCTACCTGTTAAGAAATATTCGGTATTGCCTAGAAGAGTTACGGACTATTTTTGTGTTGTACCCAGAGGCAAGATATTCATTGGATGGTACTACATCATTTTTACCTGATTCACTTGCTAAAATGAGTAAGATGATGAATGTACCGGTTGTTGTCTTAAACCAAAAAGGTAATTTCATAGCGTGTCCTCAGTGGAATAAAATAAACAAACATACTCCGGTGCATGCAGTGATGACCCAGATAGTCAGTGCAGAAGAGATAAAAACGATTTCGGTGTCAGAACTGGATATCAGAATTAGGAAAGCCTTTATTTATGATGATTTTGCCTATCAGAAGGAACATGGTACCATTATCGATGATAAGAATAGAGCAAGGGGTCTACACAGTATTCTCTATCAATGTCCTCATTGTAAAACAGAATTTATGATGTATTCGGAAGGTTCTTTACTTATTTGTAAGCATTGCAATAAGACATGGGAGATGACGGAGCTCGGAGAACTGAAAGCTGTAAAAGGAAATACGGAGTTTTCTCATATACCAGATTGGTTTGCATGGGAAAGAGAAAATGTACGTAATGAAATAGAAAATGGAACTTATTATTTTGAGGATGAAATCCGTCTTGACACTTTACCGAATGCCAGGGGATTTATCCATCAGCCAAATGGTATTATGAAACAGGATATAAATGGAACTTATATTGAGGGAACCGCTTATGGAAGACGTTTTGTGATACATAAGAAACCACTTGATTTAGAAAGTATTCATATAGAGTATGATTATAAAAAGAAGGGTGATTGTATTGAAATTTCCATTTTGGATGAGAGCTATTGGTGTTATCCTATTCATAAAAGAGATGTTATTACAAAATTGTCTATTGCAACGGAGGAACTTTATATAGCAGACAGAGCAATTAAGAGAATGGCAAAGGAAAAGGTGGGGAGTGCATGATATCAAGCTTTTCATGAGAACATATAAAGAATATGATACATAATTTTATTTACAGGAGGAACGGTAATGACACTTGCTGAGTTAACTATTGGAAAAGATGCCATCATAAAGACAGTTGAATGCAGTGACAAGGCACTTAGAAAACACATACTGGATATGGGATTAACTCCAGGCACAGAAGTAACCGTGGTTAAAATGGCACCAATGGGTGATCCATTGGAATTAAGAGTCAGAGGATACGAGCTTACATTAAGAAAAGCGGATGCTAGTTTTATAAATGTTGATGATATACATGATATGCATGAACAATTGAAAGGAAGAACCAGACTAAAATCAGTAGCGCATCCGGGAGTAGGAGAATTGGGAAAGTTTCATGTTAAGCAACAGGGAGAGGAATTAAGGGATGATGAAATATTAACCTTTGCTCTTGCAGGTAATCAGAATTGTGGAAAAACAACTCTCTTTAATCAACTTACCGGATCGAACCAACATGTAGGTAATTTCCCGGGAGTTACAGTTGATCGTAAGGATGGAGTGATAAGAAATCACAGCAATACAAATGTTACCGATCTCCCCGGAATTTATTCCTTGTCTCCTTATACGAATGAAGAGATTGTGACAAGAGAATTCCTTTTGAACAATCGTCCAAAAGGAATCATCAATATTATAGATGCTACGAATATAGAGAGAAATTTATATCTGACACTCCAATTGATTGAACTTGATATACCAATGGTTCTTGCCTTGAATATGATGGATGAAGTACGTGAAAATGGCGGGACCATTATGATTAACAGGCTTGAGGAATTATTGGGGATACCGGTAATACCAATTTCAGCATCTAAAAATGAAGGTATTAATGAATTAATCGATCATGCTATGCATGTAACGAAATATAGAGAGAGACCGGGAAGAAAGGATTTTTGTGATGAAAATGGAGAAGATAATGGTGCTGTGCATAGATGCATTCATGCAATTATCCACCTCATAGAAGATCATGCAAAAAGAGCTTCGATTCCGGTACGTTTTGCTACAACAAAGCTGGTAGAGGGTGACGAACCCATCTTAACAAAGCTGAAATTACAGGAAAATGAGAAGGAAATGTTAGAGCATATCATCTCACAAATGGAAAAGGAAAGTGGAAAAGATCGAGAAGCAGCTCTGGCAGATATGAGATTTAGATTTATTGACAGAGTATGCGAGGAAACGGTTGTTAGACCCCAGGAGAGTAAAGAACATAAGAGAAGCGTAGCAATCGATAAAATA
>CAZQTM010000218.1:0-3781 GCA_964595855.1 uncultured Lachnospiraceae bacterium
CCGACGATGAAGACTTTGGAGAAATAAGGTTCCATACGAGCTAATACGAAGCTATATAATCATCAATGACGAGGCTAGGCTGTAAAGCCTAAACATATTGTCAGTTGACTTTGGACCTTGATGTAAGAGCAGCTGAGAAAAAATGGATTAAGTCAGGGAAAGATAGAAGCAACACAAATTTAAACATAAACTTGAGGAATAGGTTGATATTCTATAAAATGGATAATTCGTTATTGGTTAAATACCAGAAACGAATTATTTTTTTGCCCTCTCATTTAGCATGAGTAAAAACATCTCTAAACGATTCCGGCACTGCAAAGATAAAGGAAGTATTTTTCTGTTTAAGAATAGCTATAACACAAAAGAATTTGGCAACAGAAAAAAACAAGAAACAAAATGGAATGGAGAAGATGAAAGAAAACAACCGAGTTTATAATCTGTTTACTAGAAACCATATAAAAATATTGTTTTTTGTCAGAATAATTAGTACAATATTACTATAACAATAGTTGAAGAAAATTGACTACTCACATAAATAAATGTAAGTAAATAAAGAAATAGTAATGCTTGTTTTGGTAACATGATGGGGAAAATTGTCATAAGATTGGAGTATATAAATGGATGAAATAAAATTTCAAAAAATGTATAAGAAATTAATATACAGATTTATAATGGCATCAATATTACTTTTGGTAGTGTTTTTACTAAAACAGATTATTGTTCAATATCAAATCGTCCAGGATAAAGAGTCTTCTTATGTGATTAATATAGCTGGAAGACAGAGAATGTTAAGTCAAAAAATCACAAAAGATTTATTACTGATACAAAAGAATGATGATTTGAAGTTGAAAGAGTATTATAAGAAGGAATTGGAAGAAAGCCTTGAGCTATGGGAAAAATCACACTTGGAATTATTGAATTTAAATAAGGAAGAAGGATTTTTAAATTATGACGAAGAGGTTCTTTTGCAAATGTTTCAGGATTTAGAACCATCTTATAAAACAATTTGTGATACCTCTAATTCTCTGATTGTCGAGATGAAAAAAACTGATATGAGTGATGCCAAGATGGACGCCATGATTAATAAAGTAATAGAACACGAGCCGGCATTTTTGAAACAAATGGACGAAATTGTATGTAGATACGACTATGACGCAAAACAGTGGTTAAAGATAATACAAATAACTCATATGGTACTTTTTTTAATTATATTGTGCATTGTTGCTTTTGTTGTGTTTGTAATCTTTATACCACTCATAAAATATTTGAAAAATTCTTTCCAGCAAGAAAATGATAGCAATAAAAACTTAATTAAAATGCTAAATGCATCTAAAGGTGCTGTTTTTATCATCCAAAAAGATGGTGAAATACTATTTGCAAATAGAGATGCAAAAAAATTGATTTTTAGTGAGACTGATTTATGTGGACATTCCTTTGTAGCGGAACAAATAAAATGGATCAATTTGGACATTATGAAGACAATGGAACAGGTTAAGGATGATGAAAGCCGATTAGAGGATATAGAAGCACATATTATGAGTAAGGAAGGAATTGCATTAATACATATATTATCTGCAGTGTCATGCAGATATAATAATGTCAATGCAATTATGGTTAGCTTGTATGACATTACAGCTCAAAAAAATGCTGAATTAGCATTGCGAAATATTGCCATTAAGGACGAACTTACAGGATTGTATAATCGTCATTTCTTGGATAATATTATTGATGAAGAAATGGAAAGATCTGATCGATATGAAACGCCGCTTTCTTGCGCACTATTAGATTTGGATTATTTTAAGAAAGTAAATGACCAATGGGGCCATCCCGTAGGAGATTCAGTTTTAAAGTTCACGGCTGAAATACTTATGAAAACAATAAGGCTGTCTGATTATGCAATTCGTATTGGTGGAGAAGAATTTTTGGTATTAATGCCTAACACAGATTCTAAAGGAGCGGTAATAACAGCAGATAAAATCAGAAAAGCCATCAAGGAATCTACTCACCCTGTCATTGGACAGTTTACAGTTAGTCTTGGTGTTGCAGAACGAAATGCAGGAGAATTATACCATAACCTTTACTCACGTATAGATGAAGCTTTATATGAGGCAAAGAATAAGGGTAGAGACTGCGTGGTAGAGGCTGAAAAGCTGGTGGTAGAAAACGCAGAAAGTACCTTAAAGTGGGATGAGAGTTGGAATTGAGGAGAACATAAGATAGACTCTCAGCACAAAGAGCTGTTTCTGTTTGTTTCACAGTTGGCAAATAATACATATACTAATCAAAGGCATGAGGAAATTATCAATAATATAGATAATATAATTAAACACGTTGCAGATCACTTCGAATATGAAGAGAAGGCACTAATGAATACCGGTTATGAAGATTTTAAAAATCATAAGATGATTCATACCCATCTGTTGCACAGAGTGGAGGAAGTTAAAGGAGCAGTTTCGTGCGGAGAGATAGACAGAATAAGAGCATTTGCCTTCATATTTGATGAAATTATCGTAGATCATCTTCTAACTGAAGATACCAAGTTTTTTCATTGTTTTAATAAAAGTGCGACTTGATTTGAAAATATATTAATTTCTAGCACTTAGTGTTGGCGTTGCCACAATTATACCAGAGAAAAATGCAAAACAGAGTGGAAGAAATACAGTATTACAGTATGTGAAAACAACATAAAAGGACAATAAACAAATATTTTTAGTGAACTCTCAATCAACATTTATTAATGTAGGAGAAGATGATATGATTAAAAATCAATGGTATGCAATACTTCCATCCAAAAGGGTCAAGTTTGGTCAGATTGTAGCTGTGAAACGGATGAACTTGGATTTAGCTCTATTTAGAAACAGAAATGGCGATATTGGCTGTGTGGTGGACCAGTGCACGCATCGTGGTGCTGCACTCAGCTTGGGAAAGATCAAGGATGACTGTATCCAGTGCCCATTCCATGGACTTGAATTTAATAAAATCGGTAAATGTACATTCATTCCGGCAAACGGAAAGGCCTCTACGGCTGACATTAGCCGATATAATGTCAAACATTATTCTGTCAGAGAAGGAAATGGAATCATCTATCTTTGGTATGGTGATGAAGAAAATATCACCAATGATTTACCGTTCTTTGATAAAGAAATCGCTGCTTCTTATGTGTTCAGTGAGCTTGAAGATCAGTGGAATTCGCACTATTCAAGGTGCATTGAGAACCAGTTGGATGTGGTACATCTTCCTTTTATCCATCATAATACGATTGGTAAAGGAAATAAAACGCTTGTTAATGGTCCTAAAGTTGTGTGGGAAAACGGAATATTAACAACCAGCGCCAACAACGAGCTGGATCATGGTCAAAAACCAAGATCACCTGAAGAATGCGTTATCAAGGATACCCACCTATGCTTCCGCTTCCCTAATATATGGATGAACCACATCAGTAAAAAGATTAAAGTCATTATCTATTTTGCTCCTGTGGATGATGAAAATACCGTGTTATACATTCGCTTTTATTGCAGACTCACAAGATTCAAGCCGTTGAATAGCTTGATTGCATACATAGGTAAGTTCGCTAATAAAATCGTTGAAAGACAAGATAAGCGCGTTGTCATTACACAAAAGCCAAAGGCGTCTGTCTTAAAATCTGGCGAAAAACTTGTGATGGGTGATAAGCCTATTGTAATGTACCGAAAAATTAGAGAAGACTTAAAAAAAACACCTTAAAATGAGGTGCAAAGAATGATTAAGAAAGAATTAATAATAAAATAAAAATTTATATAAT
>CAZQTM010000219.1:0-3758 GCA_964595855.1 uncultured Lachnospiraceae bacterium
AAAGACGTCAGAATATGATTAATCTGAAAGATCAGGAAATTCGCAAATCAAAGCCACAGCCTAGACCTATGCCACAATCCAGACCAATGTCAAGAGGTAGAGAGGTAGATATGATATTATCGAATGATTCTGATGATTATAGGATTGATATTGACCCAATCTTTTTTGAAGACGATAGAAAAAGAGAACCTTTAAGGCAGTCTAATTCATCAAAAAAAGATGATGATCTAAAAAAGGCTATGGAGAAAATGGAAGAGCTTCAGAGAGAAATTGAGAGAATAAAAAATCAGAAATAAAAAGAATCCCTAAGGATTCTTTTTTTACTGTAAATCATTATGTTATGAATGCTTAATCAATTATTTATGGTTCAATTCATGCTATACATGGTATAATAGTAAACAGAAATAATTTAGCTAGAGAGGTTATATTTACCTTCAATGAGAAACGAAAGAGTTGATAATTTAAAAGGCATATTGATGGTACTGGTAGTGTTTGGACATTTTTTAGAACTAATCATGGACCAGGGATGGACGAAATATGTATATGAATTAATATATAGTTTTCATATGCCTTTTTTTGTTTTTATATCCGGTTATTTTTATAAATTTAATTTTGAAAAAGTAATTAGGAATTTATTATATCCATATATCGTCTTTCAAGTCTTATATATCTTATTTGCAAGATTGGTCTTGAAAGATTTTCAAGTAATACAATTTTATTGTCCATATTGGATTTTGTGGTATTTGTTTGCCATGATTTTGTGGTCCTTTATGATTCTGCTTTTTCCTAGGGGAAATATTGTTAAAGACTTCATGTCGTTATTTATTGCCTTTGTAATATGTTTAGCAGCTGGTTTAACAAATAATTTTGGAAGAGAGTTCAGTTTATCTCGAATTTTAGTATTTTTCCCTTTTTTCCTTCTTGGTAATTGTTATTCGGGTTGGAAGAAAAAGAGTATAGGACAAGCCTGGCAAAACAAATTTTATAAAATACAAAAAATAATTGCATTTATAGCTATTCTTGTTATTATACCATATTCTTTCATTATGCTAAGATTATATACGGGAATTAAGAATACATGGTTTTATGAAGCATTATGTTATGAAAAAGATGGTTCTGGTATAACATTTCGAATGATTCATATATTAATTGCACTTTGTGTAATATTAATTGGGATTACCTTTATGCCTAATAAGAAAATAGGATTTCTATCCAAGGCAGGTGAAAATACTATGCAGGTATATCTTCTGCATGGTTTTATCATAAAAGGAATACAAAAGTCAGGCATTATAAAAAGATTGCCGTTACAAGGAGTTGTAATTATTTTATTAACGTTTTTAATAGTAATAGTATTATCCTCTGATAAATTACAAAAAATATTTAGCATTTTTAGGAAAGGAAGTAGTTATGATAAAAAGAAGAATATTTCTAATTGTACTTGATAGTTTTGGAATTGGGGAGGCACCAGACGCAGCAGACTTTGGTGATATTGGCTGCAATACTTTGCGTACCATAACCGGGTCAAAAGAATATGATACACCGCTTTTGAAAGAAATGGGGCTTTTTAACATTGATGGAGTGGATTATAAAGAAGGGGTAAAGCATCCAATTGGAGCTTTTGGCAGACTTACAGAACAGTCGAAAGGAAAGGATACAACAATTGGACATTGGGAAATTGCAGGAATCATTTCAAGGGATCCCTTACCAACATATCCACAGGGATTTCCGGGGGAAGTTCTGGATGAATTTATTAAAAAGACAGGAAGGGAAATACTGTGCAATAAGCCGTACTCAGGAACAGAAGTAATAAAAGACTATGGGAAAGAGCATATGGAAACCGGTAAACTGATCGTTTATACATCAGCAGATAGTGTTTTCCAAATTGCTGCACACGAAGAAATTGTACCCATTGAGGAATTATATCGTTACTGTGAGATAGCAAGAGAAATATTAAAAGGAAAACATGGTGTAGGAAGAGTCATTGCAAGGCCATTTTTAGGAACTGCCCCAAACTTTGAAAGAACTCCAAGGAGACATGATTTTTCACTTTTACCACCACAGGATACTATGATGGATGCTTTGATTAAGGCTGGTTATGAGACGTATGGGGTTGGTAAAATATACGATATATTTGCTGGAGAGGGTATACAAAAAACACAGAGAATACAGGATAACGTAGATGGAATGGAGAAGACCATCGCCTTACAAGATACTGAATTCAATGGGCTGTGTTTTGTTAACCTTGTTGATTTTGACATGAAGTATGGTCATCGCAATGATATTGATGGTTATGCTAAGGCTTCTACTATCTTTGATAAACAATTAAGTACTTTCGTAGAACGTATGAAGGAACAGGATATCCTTATGATAACGGCTGATCATGGCTGTGATCCCGGCTTTAAAGGAACAGACCATTCAAGAGAGTATGTGCCTTTTTTAGCCTATGGAAAAGATATAAAAGAAAATTTGAATCTTTATACCCGTAGTTCGTTCGCTGATATTGCAGCAACCATACAAGATATCTTTTCTGTTAATCAGATTACATCCGGCGAAAGTTTTAAAGAAGACATTTTAAAATAAATACAAAAGACTTTGTTAGGAGGATTGCATGGACAAAGAAACTTTAATAGCGGAGGCAATAAAGGCAAGGGAAAACGCGTATGCACCTTATTCACAGTTTAAAGTTGGTGCTGCATTGCTTACAAAAGCGGGTAAAGTTTATCACGGCTGCAACATTGAAAATGCATCGTATACACCTACAAACTGCGCAGAGAGGACAGCATTTTTTAAAGCAGTAAGCGAGGGCGATAGGGATTTTAGTGCCATTGCAATAGTCGGATATAAGGACAAGGGAAAACTGAAAAAAGGTGAATATTGTGCTCCCTGTGGTGTCTGTAGACAGGTTATGGGAGAATTCTGTAATCCTAAGGAATTTCTGATATACTTGAGTGACGGTGAAACCATAAAAACCTATACCTTGGATCAGTTGCTTCCGTTTTCATTTGGACCGGAAAATATCCAGTTATAAGATACCATGTAAAATATGGAGGAATAACCATGAGAATGTATGATATTATTGCAAAAAAAAGAGATGGAGAGGAACTGAGTGAAGAGGAAATCTGTTATCTGATTAATGGGTTTGTATCAGGTGAAATACCGGATTATCAAATGTCGTCCTTCCTAATGGCAGTATATTTTAAAGGAATGACGCAAAAAGAGACATTATACATGACAAACGCAGTAGCTAAGTCAGGTGACATGGTAGATTTATCTCCGATTAAGGGTATAAAAGTGGACAAGCATTCTACTGGTGGCGTTGGGGATAAAACTACACTAATCGTTGCACCAATAGTAGCAGCCTGTGGGGTAAAGGTTGCAAAAATGAGTGGGAGGGGCCTTGGTCATACGGGAGGAACAGTTGATAAACTGGAGTCTATTCCGGGGTATCGTACAAACCTATCAAGAGATGAGTTCTTTCGAGTAGTAAATGAAACAGGATTGAGTGTAATTGGTCAGTCAGGTAACCTGACTCCGGCTGATAAAAAAATGTATGCCCTTAGAGACGTAACTGCCACCGTAGAAAGTATACCTTTAATTGCAGTTTCCATTATGAGTAAGAAGCTGGCAGCTGGCAGTGATTGTATTTTGCTTGATGTAAAGACAGGAAGCGGAGCTTTTATGAAGACGATAGAGGATTCAGTTGCTCTTGCAAAGGAAATGGTCAAAATAGGTGAAAATGCAGGTAGAAAAACAACAGC